>JAKSPA010000063.1 GCA_024405235.1 Lentisphaeria bacterium | reverse complement strand
GGTTTGAAGAATGGTCTGGTAGCCAGTTTCGGTATATGGACGTATCTCTTTGCAGAATCTAGAGATATGTTCTTCTGGCACAGGTTCCTGAAACTCTTCAGGCCAGAGAATGCGGCAGCACCGCCAGCCCGTTTCGGCCATTTCAGGCGCCGAATCGCAGATCACTCCGTCAAAATCCAACGCAATTGTCTTGGTCATTTTCTGAGCCATAATTGGGATTCAGTGAAAACACCGGCAGAATCAGCCCTCGCGGAGCAGTTTGAGAAGTTCCTCCAGCGGAGTGGTTTCGATGGAATCCGCATCGGCAAGCAGATTGTCGGCGAGATCAAGCTTTCTCTTGTGAAGCGCTTTGATCTTGTCTTCGATCGTATTTACCGTCTGCAGGTGGTAGATCGTGACCTTCTTGTTCTGGCCAAGACGGTGCGCACGGTCGGAGGCCTGGTTCTCGACGGCGGGATTCCACCACGAATCAAGATGGATGACATAGTCGGCCTGCGTCAAGTTCAGACCAAGGCCGCCCGCCTTGAGGCTGATGAGGAAGACAGGCACGTCGCCGTTCTGGAAGTTGTCGACGGAAGCCGCGCGTTCCTTCGGCGTGCGTGCGCCATCCAGATATTCGTAATTGATTCCCTCGCCGTCCAGAGTTTCTCTGACGATTTCGAGGAATTTAACGAACTGACTGAACACAAGCACCTTATGACCATTGCTGAGAATTCGTCTGAGCAATTCCAGGAAGGCCTCCAGCTTGGCGCCCTGGAGATTTTCGCCGCCAGTGACGAGACGCGGATGGTCCACAGCCAGACGCAGCTTCGTAATGCCCGCCAGGACTCTGATGTGCCTCTGTCCGTCGTTTTCTTCGTGCGCCTCCAGATCCGCAAGAATCTGTTTACGCAGATTGTCGTAGAACGCGCGTTCTTCCGCCGTGAGTTCGACTGGATAGTCGATCTCTTCCTTCGGCGGCAGATCGTGAAGGACCTGGTCCTTGCGGCGGCGCAGCAGGAATGGACTCACGATGCCACGGAGATTCTTGGCCACATTGGCGTCGTTTTCGTGCTCGATCGGCGCGGCGAACCTGCGCTGGAAATTCTCGCGGGAGCCGAGAAGGCCCGGAATGATGAAATTGAAGATGCTCCAGAGTTCGCTCAGATTGTTTTCCACAGGAGTACCCGTCGTGACAATGCGGAAATCAGCATGGATTTCCAGCGCCGCCTGTGAGCGTTTCGCGTGCGCATTCTTGATTGCCTGCGCTTCGTCAAGCACGGCGACGCGCCACTGTATCTTGCCAAATGCCTTCTGCTCGCTCTGAAGCAGGCCGTAGCTGGTGATCATCACATGGCCGGGACCAAGCTTGCTGAAGGCCTGTATGCGGTCGCCAGGACCAAACACCTGACACTTCAGTTCAGGCGCGAATTTGCTGAATTCGGCGTGCCAGTTCGCGCAGACCGAAGTCGGAGCGACAATCAGCGACGGACCGTCGTCGGCTTTTGACATGATCAGCGCGATCGCCTGAACGGTCTTTCCCAAACCCATGTCGTCCGCCAGGCATGCGCCTGCCTGCGCGGCATCCAGTCTTGAAAGCCACTGGAAACCTGTTTCCTGGTATGGTCTGAGAGTGACATTCAACTTCTCAGGAACGTCTGAAGAGAGCTCCATGGCTGAATTGTACTGCTGAATCCACTGGTTGGATTCAGGAGGCAATTCCGCGCCAGGGAATTCTGCAATGCTTTCGCTGAGGAAGGGCAGCAGGAAGCGGCAGATGCGCAGACTGCCGTTTGGCAAAGTGCCATTCGATTCACGAACCAGATCGCCAAGACGGCCCAATTCCTCAAGATGCTTGCGCAGGCCTTCGGAAAGCGCCACGACCTGTCCATCCGAAAGCGTTATGAAATTCTTGCGCTCTCCTGCGGCCTGAATGAGTTCCGAAAGCGAGGCGGTCGCATCCGTATCGTCCAAATGAACCTCTCCTTCGACGGAGAACCACGAGAGATAACTCTGCGTATGCAGGGAAATGTTGCTCATGGAAAGTGTCCTGTGGCAGACGAATTTCTGGTCGGAAGGCCACTGGACATGGCATTTGTCCAGAAGTCCGCGAAGCTGCAGCGTCAGTTCGTAGCATGCCAGCCCTTCGACATTCCACTGCCATGCGCCGTCGGGAATGCCTGCGGCGAGACGCGGACATTCCGCGATCAGTTCCTCCGCACGCTGGCGTTCCAATTCGGGAGAACGAACCAGACGCTTCGGTGTGCCGCGGTCCTGGTAGATGAATTCGAGCGGCCCTTCGCCAGGCTGATAATACTGCATGTCGACGCCAAACGGACGCACCATGATTTCAACGTGCAGGCCGCGCTCTCTTGGAACCAGCTGGATGCACGGCATCGAATCGGTTTCCGTGTATGGAAGCGAAATGCCCTCGAGGGGTTCGTCGGACATCACGCGGAAATGGCTCGTGATTTCGTCAAGCACTTTCTGATTCTCCGCCGCATCTTCCGCTGGAATGCGGAAATCGCCGTGGAAGATGCTGCGCAGCTTTTTCAGTGCAGGCGAAAACTGGTAAACGCAAATCTGATCGCCGCGCTCAAGACGGACAACGTAGTCTTCGTCTTCGGCGGATTCTGGATAGAGGCTGTATTGGCTGGCGTCCTCGCATTTCGAGACGCGGACGACTGGTTCCACGGGAATGCAGTGCAGCGGTCGCGTTTCACCATTTTCGAGAATGAGACGCGGATGACCGATCAGCGCCTGCATGACGGCGCCCCACGCCTTGCGTGAATAGGCGGGCTCGCCCTTCAGAATATCTTCGGCCTCGCGAAGGATATCGCAGGCGTATTTATCCTGCGGCGTAAGCTCCGTCAGGAAATATTCGTTTTCGGCCGAACAGGTCATGAGGGAACCGTAGTCTCTGTCGCGATAGGCAGTGAAACGGCGGCCCTTCGTCCACTTGCCTGTCTTGGTCGAATGCTGCTCTATCGGCTTGACCGTCAGAATGCCCTGCGAAGCCTGCTCCGTATTGACGAACCATGCGAGACGCGTGTCGGTGCGAGCAGGCATGTTGCCAAGCATGCGTTCCAGTTTACTGAATCTTTCGACCCAACTGTTTCGCGTGAGAACGCAGTCCAGCATGAAAGGCAGCCGTGAATTCTGCTGGTCATGCCAGCGGTTGCAAGTGGTGCCATTGGTGTGAAGACGCAAAAGCAGTTCTTCGCATTCTTCTGCAAGCCAGATATATCCATTGTTACGTGCGGCTTGTGCGGAACTCTCCAGAAGAAGACGCTGCCCGCCATCAAGCGCGCCTGTCAGCCAGTAGTGCGCTATGCAGGCGAAGGCGTTGTTCAGGCGGTTCTCGGACTGCCAATTCGGACGGAACGGCGGCAGGTCGGGATTCGCCTTCGCCTGCGACACCTGCTCAAGCAGCTTGTAGATGACCAGATGCGGCGTATCGTCCTTTATTGCGGAAGCGGCGTAGGATTGAGCAAGCTGCAAAGAGGCAGACGAGCCTTCACGCAACAGCGCCATGATGCCGAAAATGCCGCCGATCGTGCGGAAATAGCTGTTGTGCGAATATGCATCGACTCGCACCAGATCAAGGGCCTCCTTGAAATTCACAATCGCTTCGTCGTCGCGGCCGGAGACGAAACGGATCCATCCGAGACGCATCTTTCTGGAAGCGGCGTTTTCGGGAAGGTGACGCATCATGAGTGCGAGAATGCGCCAATCGCCGCAGAGAATGGCGTAGTCAATCATCGCGCTCAGGACATTCGGCTGCATTCTTTCAATCAGCGTATAGAATTTCTGCGCAAGTGTGCGGAGCGGATGCAAGACCATCATCGCGACGGGTACCAATTTCCATGCGCAAAGCATGAGGAAAGGCTCTGGCAGCGAAAGGAGCCACTCTTCCGGTTCGTCCAGAAGGAACGCCAGACGCGCGCCAGTCGTATAATCCTTTGGGAAATTCTGCCGCATTGTCATAAGCGTGCGGTTGAGGAAATCCGTGTTCGCGCTGAAGAACGCTATTCTCAAATCGCGCTGGAGATTGTCTCCGTCGCAGAATCCCGTCGACGAAACGATGGGCAGAGCGTCGGAAATCGCCTCTGGAAGCGGCGCATATTCTGGCTTGGCAAGCACCGCGCGCATTTCATCAGAAGAGAATGGACGGTGAAGTATATGAGTCTCATCGACTTGCTTGACTTCGCCTGATTCAAGCAGCGGTTTGATCAGATATTCCAGTTCGCCATCTGAAAGGCGCGTGAAATCTTCAAATACGCCGTGAGCCGCCTGAGATAGAACATTCATTAGGTCACGATGCATCACCGGACGACCAATGAGTCCCAGAACATCAGATATGATGGCTGTCTGGGCGGCGCTTTGAGTATTCTGTTTCTTTGCAGGCATAGTCTATTGCTGGAAAAATCGTTTTGGGCCAAATCGGGCGGGTGGGATACTATAATCCGCCTACGCCTCTTTTCTTTTTTCTTCCCATTCTTTTTCCCTTAATCTTAGCGGCCACGTGGAAGGGATGGGACTGCAGGATCGAATTTTGCGCCTCCCCAAACGCAAACATCGCGCACATAGGCCATACAAGCCCAGTGCGCGATGCCCCACTTTTTTTACAGTGGTCTAACAACTAATGATTTACGTAGGGATTATGAACAAGTGCCTATTTGTTTTTGTCACGAAGCCATGGAGGAACGACAGTACGCTCCTGTGTTTCCTCCTGTTCCATAGTCGGCGTTTCGGGACCAGCGGTCGGACACTGCTGCTGACTGGCGGCGATGGCTTCTTCAGCTTTCTTCTGCGCTTCGGCGATTGCCGCATCTGCTTCCGCCTTTGCTGCCGCGATTGCCTGCGCAGCCTCCTGCTTTATCTTTTCAATGGCTTCTTCATATTCCTGACGAGAGATGAAATTCTCATCTTTGGTGGCTCCCGCCACGTTTCCGGTAGCGGCTGCGATGTCTTCTCCTTGGGCCTTGCTGGCATCTCTGTTTCTCACGCCGAGTGTTTTCAGCGCCGCACATCCCGTGCAGAGGATGGATGCCAAAAGGACCAAGAGGCAGAAATTGAACAGCTTGTGTTGATTCATAAAGCACTCCTTCTGAAAAAACGTTCCAGGGGACAGAATTTGCTTCTGCCCCCTGGAGGCTTTGGTTAGATCAGATCCACATCAATGCCCTGCTGGCCAAGGAATTCCACGAGTTCCGCGAACTGCTGGCGTTCTTCCGCCTTTCGCTTTTCGGAGAGTTCAATGGCTTTTGCGCAAACCTGCTGCTGGGCTTCCTGACTATTCAGATCAATGATACCCTGTTTCTTCAGGATTTCACTGACGTCAATTCCCATAAGTTTCTCGCAGAGGAGCTTTTGCGCTTCATTGCAGTTCAGTTCGGTGATGCCGTTCTCTTCCAGAATCTCGCGGAACTTCGCCGTCATAGCAGCGACGTCGATTTCCGTTTTTGTGTCAACATCGAGGGCCTTGATTCTTTCCTTAAGAGCCTTCAGGGCCTTTCCGACGTTTTCGGTATGGAGATCGCACCCCTGGGCAACCAGCAACTTGACCATTGCGGCGTTGTTGCCGTTGATAGCCTCAAGCAGGAAGGCTTCGTTCGCGAAGGAGGCCTTCGCGAATTTCGCCATGCGGTTCATGGCGCCGATGTTGCCGTCCTTGATCATGGCTATGATCTGGTTTTCTGCAGGGCGGAGCTCCAGTTCGTTCATCAGATAGCCAAGCAGGTCAATGGACCCTTCGTTGAAGGCCGCGAACTCCACTGCACCGACGCCAGCCGCGTTGACGATCTTGACGTCGGCCTTCGCCGATGCCAGCGCCTTGACGGCCTTCAGACTGGCGGATTTCGCCGCCCACAGGAAGGCCGTGTTGCCCTCCTTGTCCTTTTCGTTGATGTTGCTGAAGGGAATCAGAGCGGTGACCATGTTTGCGTTGCCGTTGGCGGCAGCCAACATCAGTGGCGTAATGCCCTTTTCGTCGGCGAGCTGTGAGGCGGCTTTCTGGCGCAGGAGGTCAGCAAGGAATTTCGGATTGTTGTATTTCACAGCATAGTAGACGGTGCCGCGGCCCTTGGTGTCCAGGCAGTTCAAATTCGCCTTGGTGAGAACGGCCATGGGATGACCCTTCATGCCGCCTTCGATGGACATCAGCAGAGGAGAGCGCTTCAGAGGATCCTTCACGCTGTAGCCGTTGATGTTGGCGCCGGACGTGACGGCCAGATTCATCACTTCATCATAGCCAGCGTATGCCGCGGCAGCCAGCAGGCTGGTCGCATTGGAGGGCGTGACGCTCTTGCGGTCCAACGACATCAAGCGCAGAACGCGGACGCCTTCTGCAAGAATCTGCGTGAGCACTTTGTCGGAGGATTTTGTGACCTCCGCCTGCAGTGCGAAGATGCTGCCTTCCAGATCAATGGAGGCGAGCGCCTCGTTGGCGACCTGCTCCGCGATCTTGCGAGCGGCGGCGCCTGCGGCGGCCTTGTCGGCTTCCGCCTGAGCGGCGAGGGCGGCGGTGAAGTCTCCGCGCAGGGAGATCCGCAACCGTTCGATTTCGTCGTTCAATTCGGCGGTCGTCAGGCAATCTTGCTCGACGCCCTGCTTGTCCTGCACACGCTTGCTTTCCATAAAGCCCTTGAGCACATAGTCCACCAGAGCCTTCGCGTCTTCGACGTCCATGTCATCGTCGATGAGTTTGTTTTGGACAATCTGGAGATATTCCTTGATGATTGTCCAGTTGGCCTTCTTTTCGCGGTTGACGTCGATGTCTTCACCCTCGTAATTGCCGCGTCTATAGGCGATAAGGGAGTAGAGGTATTCTTTGGTTTCATTGATGACTTCCTGTGCGCTGGCGGAGCCTGCGCCGACTTCCATGGCGGCGTCCATGGCGGCGTCCAGATTCTGGTCGATGATTTCACTGTAGGCCGGAATCCTCTGGATGTCTTCAATGATCTTCTTTGCCTTCGCGAAGTCCTTTGCCGCAAGAGCATCGGCCATCTGCTTCGTGTAGTCGGCCTTGATCGCCTTGAAGGTCTCGACGTTGACACGGACGTTCAGCAGGCCGCACTTGACGGCGAAGACGACGGCGTCGACTTCCTTGATGCCGCAGACGCCGAAGTCCTTGATGGCCTTCCGTGCGCCGTCAAGATTCTTGGCATCCAGCGCCGCATAGACATTGGTGCGCAGTTCCTTCACGCGGACGGCGATGTGAGCGGGATTGATGACGTTGAGGATAGTGTTCTCCTTGCCGATCTTTATGCCTTCATTGACGGCGGCTATGCCGACGAGCGGATAGTCTTCGACGTACATCCGCGCCTTGTCGAAATCGCCTGTCGGCAGGATTTCGCGGACGGTTTTCTGCATGGCGTCGATGCAGAAGAGAACATGAGCGGGATTGATGACATCGTTGACCAGCGACTGCTTTGTATCATCGATCACTTTGTTGATTTCGGGTTCGCTGAGGTAGGTGAAAGTCATGATGTACTCGCGCGCGTCGTCAAAGAGGTTCTGCGCCAGCAGTTCATTGACTTTGGTCGTCAGCATGCCAGTGGAGTATTTGAGTTCGGCAGGCGTGACCTTTTTGTCGAGTAGCTCCTGCTTCAGGGAGGTGATTTCCTGTGCGACGACGGCGTCGTCGGTCAGCGTATAGTTGCCGATCGTCAGGCGTGCGCCGAGATAGTCGTTGTTCGCCAGCGCTTCCATTGCGGCCTTTGTCAGTTCCGCCTTGCGGAAGACGATTTCGTGGGGGCGGATGATGTCGTCGAGCAGCTTCTGCTTTGTCGCCTCAAGAACGACGTCGGTCTTTTCGATGCCAGTGAGAGGGTATTCCTTCAGGGCCATTCTGGCCTCGGCGAAGGCCTGCTTTTCGCAATAGCCTTTGATGGAGGCGTTGATGGCCTGGATGTGATACTGCAGCTCTGCGGGGGTGACGAGCAGAGTGTCCAGACGGGTGCGTGTCTCCTCAATACGGTCGTCGATTTCCTTGAAGCCTGTCACAGGATATTTCTTCAGGAAGATATGGGCGTCCTTGTATTCGTTCTTCGCGACTTTTTCATTGGTCGTGTCGGTCATCGTGGTGATGTGGAATTGGATTTCGGGAACCACGATGAGATCATGCGCGAGGTCGTTGATCAGCTTGTCGAAGCGATTCTTCAGTTCAGAGGTGCCAAGGGCGAGAGGAACGGGAAGTTCCGTGTCTTGCACGGGAATCTTTTTGCCATCCAGAAGCGGCATGGCCTTTTCGGAAAGAGTGGCAATCACGGAATCGCACTGTTCCTGCGAGCATCCGAAGGTGCTGAGGCGTTCCTTGAATGTGCCAAACAGATTGTTGATGGTGGTCGTGTCGGGAGAGAATTCATCGCCTGCGTGCAGGATGTTCGGCGTCACAGAATCATCGGCGAAGAACTCATTCAGGAGGCTTTCGCGGACTTGCTTTGTCATCGTCTTGACATCCAGTTCGTCAAGACCGAGCTTCAGCAGTTCAGTTTCGATGTCCTTCAGGCAGGCTTCCAGCTCCGCGGAGTAGACGCGAATTTCGGTCATTTTGCGGAGGTAGTCACGTGCGCCAGCGAAGTCGTTTCTGGCGACGATTTCCTTGACGTCTTTCGGAAG
>JAKSPA010000062.1 GCA_024405235.1 Lentisphaeria bacterium | reverse complement strand
TGCGGCAGCACTTCAAGCCTGAGAAATTCGTTCTCAAGCGTCACGATGTCGATTTTCGAATGCTCTGGACGCATCTCTTTCAGCCATTCCAGCGGCGGCAGTATCTTGCCTTCGCCAAGTTTTATGATGCTCTCCTTTTTGACCGTTTCTTCGAAAATCGTACGAAGTTCCGTTTCGTCAGATGCGTTGTCCAGGTCCAGCGATTTTTCGTGGCGTCTGTATAAATTGCTGGCAAGCGAGAATTGAGTATAGATGACGGGAAGCATGGCCACATTGACGCGATGCAGCAATGTCTCGTCGTTCTTGACTGCTTCTCTTGCCTCCATGAAGAGCTTGATTGACTCTTTGAGGAATTTTGGTTCGTTAAGATGGTACGAAGGCGGCGTCTCAATGCGAATGTGCATGTTTGGATTACCGCAGACAAGTCTGTGGAGCTTATTGATGTACGTGTTTAGGAAAGGTGCCGCAGGACCATAGTAGGCGTCCAGAAACTCCTGTATGTTCTTGGCGGTGTTCGTACGCGGATTCCACAGAGCCTTGCTGATCAGATAGGCACGAAGTTCGGCGAATTCACCGCCGGGGGAGAAGTAGTTCGCTTCTTCATAGACGCCTGTGACTCCGTGTCTTACGAAGAAATCTATGTTCGGTTGGATGACTCCGAAGTTCGGATACGGCATGACGCTGTGCGAGAAGTCGATCGCGTAGTCCCAGATGTACAGTCGTCTGCAGATTCTCGACCATCCAACGATGTCCTCCACGAATTTTCGATTGAATGGGCAGCTCTCCAGCGGATGGCTGAAGCAACATTCGACGGTGCAGAGACGGACGGCGACATTCGGATGCGGCCTCACGTGTCTAGGCGGCTTTCGCGTCACCTGATAGGCCAGCGTGTCGATAATCTGATCCGGATACTCCTTGCAGATCTCCGCAGCGATTGCGTTGACGAAATGGATCAGCGGTCCTGATAGGGACCCTTCGTATTCCGTCAACGCCGCGCATTTCGGGCAAGTGCAGAAGTTGTGCCAGTCATTCTGCGAGACGGAGACGATGACTTTTTGTGGAGCGGCCTCCTGAATCCATCTGCGGACTTGTGCGACGGCTATTTTCAGCACATCTGGATTGGTCAGGCATAGGTGCGATTTTGTGGTTACGCGCTGCCCGTTGACTTCCGAAAAGTATTCCGGATGCTCCTTTCCATAGACTTCTGGCGGTACAATGGAATTGAAGGTGTGGACGAAGCCGCGATAGTGTATTGCGCCGCCCCACTGGGGATGGCTGTCGATGTGAAGGCCGTTGAGCCTGTTGCGTGCGGCGAATGGAAGATTCGTGGCCTTCCAGTAGTCCTGGTCGCGGAACTCCAGCGGCGGGATGTAGGTCCTGTTCATCGCGGGAATGTCAATGACACCGCTCTTGGGAACCGTCATGCAATCCGCAGCGAACCACCGAACGCCCGCCAACTCCTCAAGGAAGGAGTAGACTGCATAGAGAACGCCGCGCTGGTTGCCCGAAAGCGCGAGCGCACCGTCGTGCGTTTCCAGATGTATGCCATCCGCGCCAAGTCTGCCAAAGTTGACGGTAATTTGATGTTTGGTCAAAGCCTTCTCCGCTCTGCCGATGATGATGGGCAGACGGCTCTCCGCGCTGCCTTCGGAGATGATCTCCAGCGTCTTGCCCGTCATGAGTTCGTAATGGCGGTTGAATTCTTCCGCTGCCTGCTTCTCTGAAGCCGTCGGCCGTTCCGGAAGCATTATCACGTAGGATTCAGGGAGAATCTCATGGCCATCCACCACCAGAGTGGCATTTCCGAGAGTCCTGATTTTGTTGTCAAGTTCTTCCTGCTTTGTGGTATATTGACTAATCAGAACATCCAGAACCTTTCGCGTCTCAGGCAGGTTTCCAATTTCCTCTGGAATGGACTTCAGGCCCTTGAGCAGAGCGTCAATTGTTTTTTTCTGCTCTTGCAGATTGTTTTTTTCGCTGCCCTCCTGAACTTGAAGGCAATTGAAGCCCTTTGGCGGATGGGGCGACGATGGATTCTTTCGGATGGCGTCGCAGACAATGGCGCACTGTTCGTCCAGCGGCATGCTACGGAAAAATTCACGTATGCAGCCGTCGCACCCATAGAAATGCATGCCGTTGAATGCAAGCATGTCGACAAGATATGGCCGTCGCGCCGAATGGTCGTCTAGTCTTTTGGCAAAGAGACATGCGATTTCGACTTTTGCGAGATGGCTTCCGTTTGTGCGAAGAGCGTCGGCGGCGTTGAAGTCGCCCTGCGCGAAATAGTATCGCGCCAAAAGCAACTGCTCTTCGTCGTTGAGATTGTCCTTTGCCTTCAGTTCAGCGATGTGCTCTTCTCCAGTTTTGATCATGGTGATTTCAACATCGTCGATCTTGATGTCGGCATCTTTGGCGTTGTGGAGGACGTTTGGCGTGGATTTGACGATGCTGTCGGGAACAAAGAATGTATTGTTGACTTTCTTTTTAACGTTGTATTTGCTAACAGGATTGGAAGTCGCGAAATACCATCCGAAGGAATTCCAGCCGTATGTGACAAGAACGCTTCCACCGCCATTCTCGGCGTGTCCTTTGACGTATGCTGTCGCTTGATAGACTGCGTATGGTTCCACTGGAATATCAGTGGAAAGGCATGTCTGGTAATACAGCGGCTCCTGCATGGTGAATTGCAGGGATTTGTCGCCTGAATGCGCGTCAGCGCAGTTGCCTGACACGTCAAAGGTGGGATCAGTCCAGAGATTTGTGCCGGCCAAGAGCAACATCACGTTGGTGGTCAGAATGAAAAGGATTTTCTTGAACATGCTTAAACCTCCCGTTAAACCGTGGCAAGGGCTAAAGTGCTTTTCCGCTGGATTCGCCTTTGCGGAATTCAATTTCGACTTCTCGGCATTCAAAGCCTTTGTTGCCTTTGAATTGCTTTTCAAGAAGCTCCCATGCCATTTCGCTTATTCGTGCGCCGTTGACGACGCATGTGCTGACGGTGGGAGAAATGGAATTAAGGAAGGCAGTGCCGTCCGTGGCGACGATTGACACGTCCTTTCCAATGCCGAGATTGTGCTTTCTTAGGAAGTCGTAGATGCCAGGCACGTCCAAATCACTGACAATCAGCGCGGTAGGCGTCGGATCTTTGCTGAAAATCAGTTCCAAAGTCTCATTGAGCTTCCCGAACTGATAGCTCGTATGCCAATGCTCTGGCACTTGTAAGCCATTGCGCGCCATGGTTCGGTAGTAGTCAAGAACTCTGTTCGTCTCCGTCAGGCCTTGGTATTGCTTGTATTCTTCCCGTAAATACAGAATCCGCCTGTGCCCTTGTTCCATCAGATGCTTCATCTGCGTCGCAACAAGCTGGGAAGAGTCCACCAACTGATTCACGCCGATGAAGCGCCCCTGCGAGAAGAGCGAAAGCACCGGCTTGCCCGTCCACTGGAAGGTTGAGATGGTCTCTCGAGTGTGCGGCGCAAGCAGCACAAAACCGGCGGCATCCACGCGTTTGGAAACCTCCAGATACTTGTCGATGGTATCCTGCTGGTTGATGGATGTCACGCGAACGGAATAGCCATGCACGCTGAACAGGTTTATCATGGACAGCATGCATTCGTGCAGTAAGCCGCTGACCAGATAGCCCTCGTCGTGGCAGGCTATCAGCTCGATTGTCCTCCCTACCGAGGAGGCGGACGGCAGATAATAGCCGCTCTTCGCCTTGCGGGTCAGATAGCCGAAATCAACATATTCGTCAATGATCTTCTGCAACGCCATCCGGCTGCAATGGCTCTCCTCAAGCATGGCGCGAAGAGACGGCAGACGACCATTCGCTTGTGCCTGGGCGACACACTTGCTGATGTAATTCCGTGCTTCTCCAAGTTGTTTAGGCGTTAAAATCATAATCTGTGCAAAATCTATGTAAAGTTCTGCCGCGCACGACCAATGAACTATGGCCGTTTTTTATGGAAATAAATCAGTTTTTGTCTTTGTTTATATTATAGTTATGCACTATTTGTTTTCCATCATTTTGTACAGTTTTATTGTGCATAATCTGTGCATTTTCGCTCTGTTGATGAGCCTATGCCCTCTGCCTGTCGGCTCTTCCCAATACAAAAATGGCCGCTGCCGGCAAAAGTCGGCAGCGGCTTCAAACGAAGACTCTGTCAGAGGTTAGTTTGCGTCCTGGTGAACAGGTTCGCTGTCCTTGAAGTACTGGATGTAGACGTCAGAGAGGTTCTTGTTGGAATCGGCGGTTTCAACGTGGCCATCACCCAGCAGGAAGTTGGTCTTGCCATTGCCATGGTCCCAGTCGCGGCGCATCTTATCCTGAGGCGCTCCTTCGTAGTTTGTGTGAGTTCCGATGAGGGAGAAGCGCATCAGATTGCTCTGGCCGGGGAATTTGCCTTCCGTTGCAGCGAACCATTTTGTGGGAACCTTGATGCCCGAAAGCTTCGTGGGAACACCACCGGCGGATTGTTCGTTGAAAGTCACGCTGCAGCCCTCTTTGGAGTTGGAAAGGTCGGAGGAAGCCAGATCAATCGTGAGGCAGTAGGGCAGGTAGTTTCTCGGATTGGAATCAGCCGGGCAGACAAAAAGCTTGGCATCGACATATTTGGTCAGCAACACAGCAGAGAGTCTTCCCTGATCTGTGCCGTTCCAATTCCAACCTGATCCGCCGAACTTAAGTGTTCCGATCGGGCTCCAGGGGTAGTACTGCTTGTTGTCATCCGCATACAGCACGATAGCCAGGCCAATCTGCTTGTAGTTGCTGACGCAGGAGATGGTTTCGGCCTTTGCGCGGGCGGCGCTCAGGGCGGGAAGCAACATGGAGGCTAGGATTGCGATGATCGCGATCACTACCAGCAATTCAATCAAAGTGAAGGATTTTTTCATTTTGTTTTTTCCTTTTTATTGTTGCAGTTTGTTTTACGGTTGCAGTTCGTGTTGTGCGAACTGCAGTTTGTTGGGAGCACTAAAAAAAGAAAACAGTTTAAATGGTTGATTTAAAAAAAGAAGAAGTGATAGAAGAAGTTGCCCGAATAAAGACGGCACCTTCCAAGTAGTCTGATTGTCTTCCCATCTAATTTAAGATGTATGTCTTTTATTTCAATTTTGATACGAGGTAAAGTTGTGCAAAGTGTGTGTCATATCGGACGAACCCTACGTTCAGTAAATCTGACTGATTTGCAAACGTCTTGCCACACAAGTAGTCTGTAACAACTGAAACTTTTTCATACTCCGCTTTTTTTGAGCCTTTTCCCCAGTCTGTTTCCTTACATAGTGACTATGCGCGGTCGCAAACTGGGAAAAATGCTTCAAAAAAGCAGTTGTCTGAATGACTTTTAGGTATTACAGACAGCTAGTCATCGAAAGGACTGGCGCCGTTCTCTGGTCTGGACGCCTGTGCATTTAATCCTTCCATGGCGCAAAGTCTGAACTGCGCGCAGGAAGTCCATGATACTCACAGTATCGGTCGAAGAGGTGATGTGCAGCTAGATAGACTGAGTTGGGACTCATGAAATGAGAGAACTCGAATGTGAGTGCGTCCTTGATGCCTGCTTGGGCGGCGTACGTCATCTTCAGCAGCATTTTCTCCCATTTGATCGGCAGGAAGTCGATTGGCATGTCACGATCGAAACTTTCGCAGTTGGTCCAGCATTCGATGCCGTAACGATCGCAAAGTTTCTTGTTGACCGCCAGAAAATCAGGCAGGTCTTCATAATTGAGATGACCATCCTAGAAAGCGATTACATCGACGAAGCTGTGGACGTAATACATGATCCGATTCCAATCCTCTTCGTGCAGAGGAATCGTCTTGCCGCGTTTCTGCATGTCTTCATTGTAGTCCTTCGGGCCGAGCATGCCCGGAGAAATGAAAATCTTGAGATCCGGCGAGAAGGCCTTGCAGTGTTCGCCGAGAACCTTGTAGCAAGTTTGGGCGCGTTCATTGCGGCGGGCAATCTCCTGCGAAAGATACCATCCCTTGAATGCCTTGAACTTGCCATAGCGGGACCAGGCCTCATCTACAACGCGCCGCATCAGATCGACCTCTTTTTCAACATCGTAGTGAACCTCCGGACGGTACCACGCATTGCCGGAGTCATAAGTGCCGAAATAGAAATCAAGGCCGTGCTTCTCCGCCAGACGCAGGAACATCTCGACCAGATCAACGGGAGGACGATAGGCACCCATTTCTTTCTCAAGAACCGCAGAGGGGAAAGTGCAGAAGCGCTTGTGTCCGCAGCGAATCAAAAAGACCTTTTGAATTCCCATCGCCTTCATCGCGCGGAAATCCTTGTCCCATTCCTTTTCTCCCCAGTTCTGGTGAGGAATGTCGTGGGAAATCTCATCTAGAAAAGTGCCTGTTACGCGTAACATGCAAAAAAACTCCTTTGTTCCAAACTTTTTTGTAAAAAAAAACAACCACGCAGCGAATGAATGCGGGTTTCCGTTAAAAATCTAGTAAGCCTCTCCTACTATCAAAGAGAGGCGCCTCTTCGTCCTCAAACGTCTCTTTCCTTAACATTATAATGCCGTTTTCGGAGATTGGCGCCTCTGCGCCTTAATCAGTATTCGGCGTCATAGACAATTCCAGAGCCTTTGATGCGCAGGAAGCCCGTAGCGGTGGCGCCGATGACGTCGGCAAGGCATATCTCGGCAATGTCGCCTTCAATCTTGACATTTACCTTTTTGGCAGTGACGGAGAACATATCCTGCCATTCGCAAGTGATTTCGGCGCCTTCGGAGACGTAGATTCTGGGGTTCATGCCGGTGAATCGGATTGCGGGGGAGGCCAGGACGGTTCCGGGCTGCAGCTGTCGGCCGAAGAACTTGCGTGCGGGGACCTGTGCCTTGTAGAGTTTGTTCGGATCCTTCTTCTCACCCAACACCTTTCCGTTGTGGTCCATATTGTTGGCGTTGTAATACAGCGACACGTTGCCGTCGGGCTCCAGGACGATGTCGTTGATGGTGGCGGCGGAGACATAGTCCTCGGGCCACAGCGGGTATCTCAGAGGGCGGTTCCAATGTTTGTGGTCGTAGCTCCAGATAGGTTCGATTCGCACTCTCTGTGTCTGGATGTTGAAGTCGCCGAAGAATCCGACCGTGTATGGTTCGAGGTCAAGGCGTGTGAGGTAGTAGAACTGTGTCGCCACTTCGTCTTTTGCGTCGGGGAACATAACCACTTCGGGCTTGGAGAGGTGGATTCCGTCTGGGCTGGTCCAGCGCATGATGAAGCGGACAAAGCCCGGGCAGAGTTCCTTGTTGGCGTATGGGCTCTTGTCGTCTAGGATAAAGGTCACCGCAGCGGAATAGATTTCCCATGTGCCGTCGGGCAGGCGGTAGATGGTGGCTGCGTCATTTGAGACTTGGCGGGCTGGCAGGTCGCCCCAAGTGGAATCGAAGTGATGTCCCAGGATTGCCTTGCCGTCGTTGATGACTTTCCAGTGGTGCAGGTCGGTGCTTTCGGCGGCTATCATGCGGATGATGGTCTTTCCGTCGGGGTTGCCGTAGATCCAGAAATACATCCGGTAGTGGTCGGGGCCGAGCTTGAAAACATAGGGGTGTTCGGGGCGAGTGTCCTTGGGGAGACCCTCCAGGGTGAAATGTCCCTCGGAACCATCGTGGACGCAGAGATGCTTCGTGCCGTCCGCCTCCATCATCACTAGATTGGCTTGGCCCTTGGAATTGGAAAACATGTAGAACCAGGGTGCGCCTTCTTCGCAGGGAAGCGTGAGCGGGAAGAGGTTGATTATCGCGTCTTCGGCGGTTTCATACGGTTCGGTGGGCTCAATAACTACGCCGCACTTCTGCCAGGGGCCGGGGACCGCAGGGGCGGTGCCCTCTAGTTCCTGCCATTCCATTGCGCCGATGATCTGGTTGGGGGTGGCTGGAGCCTGTGCGAAAAGGTTGCTCGAAAGGCTGGTGATGACAAGCGCGGCCATGATGATTGTCAGGGATTTTTTCATCAGTTGCTTTTTCCTTGATGTCCGGGGTGTTTCTTCCACAATCACGCAATTCACACGAATACTGCGATTTAAGGTGGGTGGAAAGATACAATTTGCACAAAAAAGGCCACTACCAAGAAAGACACTCAGCAGCGGCCTTGATTAGCCTATGACTAAGCCTTAGCGGGAAATTGGAACGGGTTTGGTTTGTCCGGGCTGTGACGTGTATCTCTTGTCGAAGTCGTCGAGTCCGGTGGTTTCGACATGGCCATCGGCCAGCAGGATGCTGGTGCGGTCGCCGTGATCCCAGTCACGCCATAAGTAGGTTTTGCCGCTTTCACCCATCCAGAGGCAGATGTTTCTGCTCATGTGGTCGAAGTTGTTGCTGTGGCCGGCGTGATTGCCGTCGCGCGCCACGAAGAAGAGGGGGGGGGCCTTGACGGAGGTGATCTTGGTAGGTGCGCCGTCAGTGGCGAAGTATGCATTGTACATGGCGCTGCATCCTTTTTCCTCAAAGTCGGTATCGTCTATGTCAACATTTAAACAGCCAAAATAATCGTAATCCTCCGGCGTGCTATCGGTGGGGCAAATGAAGGGGGCGGCGGAGCCGACATACTTGTACAACAGGATGACAGGCGCATTGCCCTTCGGGCTTGCCGGTTTTTGAGGCGTCGGCCAGCTCCAGGGGAAGAACTGCTTGTTGTCGTCGGCGTACAGGACGACAGCCAGGCCCTGCTGCTTG
>JAKSPA010000061.1 GCA_024405235.1 Lentisphaeria bacterium | reverse complement strand
AATACGGCCTGCATGACCTGGTGCAGATGCGCAAAACGCATCCCTGCGGCAGCGCCCATTGCTCCCAGCCTGGTTCCGGATTCTTGAAGCCATTGAACAATTCAAACGATCCATCTTCCTTTTCCAAGACCTCTGGACGGGTGATTGGATGACTTTCCGGAGACGGTTCGAAATATTGCAGATCGTATGTTTTCATTGCGTCGGGGGAACTTATTGCAGAAAAAGGCTTGGTGGAAAACATAGCCTTTCCAGGCGGTTCTAGCCGCCCTAGCCGCCCTAGCCGCCCTAGCCGCCCTAGCCGCCCTAGCCAAATGCGAATTCCCGCTTATATTTTACAGAAATCACAAACGCAATGGACCAAAAGGCAAGACAAAATGGCTGAAATCAAGCAAACTGAAACTGTAGCGCAGGGGAAGTTCCTCGAACTACAGAGAATCACTTTCATAAACGACGATGGCAAGGAACTGAAATGGGAAGCCTGCCAGCGCACGAATCGCACCAACGCCGTCAGCATCTTCGCCATCAAGCCGCAAAGCGGCACGACGATTCTCGTGAGGCAGTTCAGGCCTCCTGTCGGCAGCTACTGCATCGAATGTCCCGCCGGTCTCATAGAAGCAGGCGAAGGCGCTCTGGAATCCGCCAAAAGAGAACTCACGGAAGAGACAGGCTACACAGCCTCGACCATTCTGGAAGAGGGCTTTGCCGCAGAAAACAGCGCAGGAATGAGCGGCGAGCTGACCACGCCAATCATCGCTCTCATCGACGAAGCGGTGCCTCAGCGCAAGCAGTCGCTCGATGCTTCTGAGCACATCGAAATTCTGGAAGTTCCTCTTGCCGAGCTCTACGATTTTCTGCAAGAATCCAACGCGAAAGGCGATGTCGTCAACGGCAAACTTCTCACTTTCGCATACGGCCTTAAATTCGCAAATTCCTTCCGCCAAGACAGTTTTTGATTTCATTATGTTCCACAAGAAGGTAGGGACGGCCTGCGACGCGAACTGCGCCTGACGGCGCCAAGAGGGCGGCGTGAACGCCCGTACTGCCGCATTAAGCTGCGCCCAACGCGGCTTAATTCCTACCCTCCTGGAAAACATAGCGTTTGATTCTCATCAGAAGGAGACGCAAAATGGATCAGGACACGCTATTGAAGCGCGCCTTCAAACCATCCAAACTCCTCAGCAAAAACAATGACAAAAGCTCAGACGATCCTCATGACCATCTGAGCTTTTGTCGTACAATATCAAATGCCTTGCGCAAAAGGGTTATTTTGTGACTGCCAAATGTTCTATCTTCAGCGCTTTTGGCGGCAACACGATAACCTGTCCGTCTGCAAGAGTCGCCTTTTCCTCCGTAGAAGAGTGGTTGAGCAGATGAACTTCCCCCGTATCTCCCTCCTTCAGCAGTCTCATAGCCTCGACAGTCACCTTTTCGGAACTGAAAGACACTTCAGGCCTGGTAGGAAGCGCAATTCCCCTGCCCGCATCATGAGCGGTTATTTCAGCATATTCGACGTTGTGCAGACGCCTTCTTGCTCTAACAGGAATGCTCTCTGCGTTCAACGCGTCGTCTTCCGCAATCCACAGATCCACGAAATTCAGCCCCATGTCCATATATCCCGTCTGCGTGTTGCGCGGGAATGGATGATGATCCGCATACGGCGTCGTACGCAGAAGCGTGATTCTGAGCTGTCCGAATGCGTGGTCGCATGAATGCAGATCGGGAGAATAGACGGCAACGCCGCCGTTGCCCTTCGAGCGAAGCGCCGCGCACCACTCGACCATCGACACCTCTCCGCTGACGCCCTGGAATTGTTCCATGCAACCATTGGAGAACGAACAGCACAGCGCGGTCGGATCGTTTGCCATCCGCACTACGGAACCGCCTGGCGTCCCCGTGTGGAATGTGAAATCCTGCAGGCGGTGGTCCACAGCCATCTTCAGAGTCGCCAGAGGCTCCTTCCAATCTATGCGCAACCGGAGCTGCAGTTCGTCAATTCCGGCGTAGCGATAGATGTCCGCCTGAATCTCCGAATCGTTCAATTTGAAGACGCAGCGCAGAATCGAACAGACAGGACCGTCGCAGTATTCATCTAGACTTCTCCACTCTGCCGTCTTCAGCGGCTGCAGATAGCTGTTCATGGTGAATCCCCACGTGCCTGAATCGTCGGCGAACATTCCGAAAGACAACCTGTTCGCCAGCGCATGCTGCGCCTTGAAGCCAAGCATCTTCGGGAACCACTCGTCGGAGACGTATGCCAGCGCGGCTTCGCCGTTCGCTTCCAGCGGAATCGCTGCAGTCAGATTTCCCCACGGCACGGCGCATGGTCCGAAAGTCGTCGGCGGCTGAAGCGCCTGCAACGGATAGACATTACCCTTCGAGTCCTTCAGCGCGTTGATGTTATGTCGCGTCTCATTCGGATCGAGAAAGGCAGGGAACGAAACAAGCCCCATGACAGGCGTGTTCTGCGGATTCCATAGATAGACACCGCCCTGCTCCATGAAATTCGTATCCAGCGTGGCAGTGCGGCGGCACAGCATCCTATCCAGTTTCGTCCGCGTTTGGGCAATGACGCCGCCCAAGCCTGGAAACACATCTCCTTCGAACGCGTCGCGAATGGAAGTGCCTGGCAGTATATCGTGGAAATGATGGAAGAGCGTCTCAGTCCAACCATCGCGCAATTCGTCTTCTGAAACGCCAGCCATCTCAGCGACCTGAAGATTTCGCACGGCCTCCGCGATTTTGCTCTTGACTTCATGGCATGCCGAATAGCACCCTCTGAAGACGGGACCGAGTTCGTGATTCGTCAGCGTCGGCACGCTGTCGTTCGCCGTTGCAGCAAAGTATTCGCCAAGAGTGGAAAAGACGACATCGCGATTTCGCGACGCCTCCGCAAGCCACTCGAGATGCCTTTCGGACAACCCGCCGCCGTGGTCTCCGACACCGAAGAATAGCGTCTGTTCGCGTAGGCCATTTGCGAAATGATTATCGACACGACGCAGATAATCCTCCCGTGAGACATTCTCCACGTTATAGGAATCCAGAATTCTCAATGCACGGACAGTCGAGCCATCGGCGCTTTTCCAATCGAAAAGCAACGGCAGCGGCGGAACGCCCTGGCCCATCTGCTGATCCATCGGACGCAGGAAGACATAATGCGTGAAACCTGTGGCCGCCAGAATCTTCGGCAGTTCAGCGGAATGTCCGAACGAATCCACGCAATAGCCAATTTTGACATCCACGCCGAATCTGTCCTGAAAATACTCTTTTGCATTCAGGGCCTGGCGAATCAGCGATTCCGTGCCGGCGATGATCGCATCAGACTGCACCTCCCAGCCGCCGACTATCTCCCAACGCCCTTCGCGCACAAGCGAGCGGATGTTTTCAAAGAGCGTCTGATCAGTCTCTTCGATCCATCTATACTGTGCAGCGCTTGAGCAGCTGAATTTCAATTCAGAATGACGCGACATCATTCTGACGCCGCTGTGCATCGTATTCAGCCATGCGAAACGCCCTGACGAACGGCGCCATATCCACACTGGATCAAGATGGGAATTGCAGATGACGTGAAGACGTTCGGTCATTGGGGTTCACGTATTATTCTTTAGGTGAGAACCTTCAAATTTCAGGCAAAGCCCACGCTGGTCGGCTCTGCCTGCTGAAGAAAGTCAAATTAAAGAAGTTCCTTATCAATCCGCAGACTCTTCCTCCACGAGTCTGTAGATCTTCGTGATCGGAGAGGTGTTCATCCATCTGATCTCCTTTTGCGGAGTGGCGGCGGCCTCTGGCCAGATTTCCTGCAGGAGTTTGCCTTCGGGCGCGCGGAAGGCGCACGCTTTCTGCTTGCGTTCAGTGTGGAACGCAGCCAGTTCGCTGCACGCAAAGACGGCGATGTCGTCCTCCGAATAGAGGTAGCATCCCGCCGACTTTGCGATTTCGCGCACCATCTGGACAGGCAGGTCCGCAATGCATGAGACATAGATGTTTCCTTTGCGGACGACGGCAGGCGTTCCGTCGGCGAATTCCGCCAGAATCTCGTCGTAGCCAGACGGCACCGCCAGAGGAGCCAGACGGCCTTCGCCGCCGAATGCGGAACCCGCGGGAAGTCCCGCGAACTCACGGCTGGTGCGCAGCGAAAGTTCCTTGCCCTCTGGCAGAATCTCGAATGTCATGCCAGTCAGAGCGGCCGCGGTCTCCGTTGTCAGGCCATTGTCGCCTGCGATGCCAGGCGTGAAGCAGAAGAGGACTCTGACATCCTGATTCGCGGCGATGCTGCGGATTGCCTTCTGCTCGTCCTCCTTCACGAAATACGGATTGAGGAACGCGTAGAATTTGTATGGTTTCAGATTTGGATTCGCGATGTCGAACTGCAGGAATTCATCGACGGTGCCGCCGATGCGGAAGAGCGCCTCGCGCTGGAAGATCGCCTTGCCGTTCAGCGAGACGCCAGGCGTTGTCAGATTCATTCGGCACTGCGTGTCGTCATCGAAGAAGGCGGCGATTTCGCTTGTCGAAGAGCGGTCCATGGTCACGCACTTTTTTCCTTCTTCTCGCAGAGAGGCGATAGTGGCCATGGTTTCGGGATCGTCGAACCAATTGACATCCTGTCCGAGAGCGTAGAGATAGTATCCGGAGCGCAGGCAGAGCGCACGTGCGTATTCTCGTGCGAGAATCTGCGTCGTGTCGGCAGGAGTTCTGACGGAATAGGCGTATTCCGCAGGGAAGTTCAGATGCGTGCGAAGGTCGTTTTCGTTGATCCAGATCTTGTCGTGGAGTTCCAGAGAACCAGGCGAAGGCATGTCATAGCCGCCTGGATAACCGACATCGCGGAAGCGGTGGCTGTACGAGATCGGTCCGAGATAGTAGTCGATGTAAGGCGTCTCGATGGCAAGACGCTGCCGCGCATAACCGACCTGCTCTCCGAGCCAGCCGCTGCCCAGATCCATGAGATGTCCGTAGAGGGCTCCCGTGATGGCCTTTCCGTCCGTCTCCTCCTTGATGATCTTGCCATAGAAATCGATGCCTTCGGAGACGACGTCCGAGAGCGCCCAGCCGAAATCGGCCGACTTACGGTCGCGCGGCAGCAAGCGGAACGCGCCTTCTCCTGCGCACCGTGTCTTTCCGTCTGGAATAGTCGCTGTGTCGATAGTGACCGTGTCGTCATTCCACGCCTGCTGCAGCGCCTCGTCCGTGCCGTATGTGCGTTTCAGCCATTTGCGGAAATATTCCAGCATGGGTTTGCTGTAGTCGGAAAGCGCGCCGTCCCGCGCAGGATCGTCGCCAGACCAATAGTGCATCCACTGGCCCTCTTCGCCTTCGCACGGCATATAGCCGATGATGCGATCGGCGTATGGGGACGCCTTCACATGCGCGATGAGTCCCTTCAGATAGTCGGCGACCAGAGCCCTCCAGCGCATGCTCGCCAGAGAGATGTGGCCGCCTGCCTTTCCGCCGTCGAAGACGATTGCGTCTTCTGGATACATCGGAAGATACCATGCGGGCTTGCCGTCGCGCAATTCCATCTTGATGACAAGTCTCGCCTTTGGATCGCCCTGCAGGAACTTCTCGGCCAGAGCGTCCATGTTCGTGTAGTCAGGCGTATTCGGCTCTGGCCACGACGGCGTCAGATATGCGTGATAGAGATGCTCTTCGGCGGTTCCGAACTGTGCAGCGTGAGTCGCGATCGGATCGCTATAGCGGGCGGAGAAGATGCTTGCGAACGGCTTTCCGTCGATATAGAGCGTAGGCACGCCGAACTGATCGCGTCTGAGCCGCGCATCGGCTGTCTCCGCAGTGCGTTCGTTTGCGATCGCGAGTTTGGTGGAAGCGCATGCTACGCCGTCTTGAGTCACTGCAGTGAAACCAGGCGTGCTCAACGTCAGATCGTATTCGCCTGGCTTGATGTATTCGCTAAGATGGAAGGAGAAGAGAACCGACGCCTCCGTAGTACCTGCGGGAATGTATCCTGCGGTCCATTCAAGGAATTTCACGCCATTGCGGCTGAGAATTCCACGCACGGGCACATTGCCCTCGAAGGGCTTTTCCGCGCTGAAAGTCAGCATGCTGCTGAAGCCCTCGCCTGCCTGCATGCTCGTCGGCAGTTCGCCAGACAGCAGCGTGATCGGCACGCGCGGCGAATGGACGCGATAGAGGACTTTGCCCCAGTTCTGCGGCGGGCGCGCGATTTCAACGCACTTGCCCCACGCGCTGTCGTCAAATCCCGCCACATTCCAGCCTTTCGGTGGCTGGACGGCCTTGATCTCACCAGCTGACTCTCTGCGGATTTCAGCGTCCGACGGGAAGTATTTCCAATCATGGTCGGTGATGAGCTTGCGGCTTGTGCCGTCGGCGAAGGTCATGTCGAGTTCGCCAAGGAATCCAGCCGCATAGCGTGCCTGGTGGACCTTCACGGCGATGACATTCTTGCCCACACGCAGTTTTGATGCGACATCGTCGTCTGGCGGATCGAAGCGTCCGTTGCCTATGCGATGGTGGATGCCGTTGATTTCGACAGAGCCGCCATCATCGAAAGCGCACTGGAACATTGCCGTGACAGGCACTTCGTCGAGTTCGAACTCGTGTCGCAGACAGACGTTGATGCTCTCCACACGGTCGCGCGTGAACCATATCCAATAGGCGTTCCAATTGTCTTCGGCGAATTCGACTCGCGAGATTTTCACGTTGTCCAGCGAAATCGTCTCCTTGCCAGGGAAGACGACGGCGAGCCGCCGCCATGCGCCCAACGACCTCAGATCGGCCTGATAGCCGCCTGGAATTCTAGTCAGCTCCAGCGGTTGCATCGGCGCGAAGCACTCGTCGTAATCGATCCATGGTGCGACCATAACCTGCGTTCCAAGTTCCTCATCATCGGTCAGCAGCTGAACGGCCTCCGCGAAGGATGCCTCCATGCACATGATTTCCATGCGGCATTCCAGAGGCGCGTTTTCGAATGGGAAGTTCTTGATTTCGCCGTTGAGAATGTTCACGCCGTTGCGCTTGAACATATACATCGTAGTGACATCATCCCCTGGAATCTCCGGAGCAGTCGCCTTTGAACCGAACACGAGTTTGCGGAACCACGCCGTGCCGACGCCATCGAGCGGCCCTGCGGCAGGCTGAAGCATGATGCGGCAGTGGTCGGAATTCGCGGGCCACTTGTCGGCTGAAACTTCCACCGCAAGCTTCGTCCAGTCCGTATTGTTGGAAATCGACTGCGTGCCGTAATCGGCCAGACGATTGTCGTTTGAATCATAGACAAGAAGATAGGCCTGCGTCCGTCCTGAAACGACACCGCTGCATCTGGCCTCGACCGAGCATTTGAATGCGCGCGTGAAATCCGCTCCGAAAGGGTCGCTGATTAGGAAATTCGCGCCTTTCGTCGATGGATCATCGACTTTCACGGCACCATTTTCCAGCTTGCCAGTTCCTGTCCATGAGAGATTCCAGTAGGTTGCGGCATTCAAAAGCGTTGCGCAGACAACGAGAAGAAAGATGTTGATGTGTTTCATGTTTGAATTGAATCGACGATTTATTGCGAAAGCTAAATGACGGATGCGTTTCCTCTGCCAGACAGCACTCTTCTCCGCTGTCGGCAGGCCTATTTTCGGGAACTAGCTGCTTAAGTTGCCGTCATGTATTCGATGACGCGGACTTGTCCTGTGCAAGAGACGCAAGCCTCTCGAAAATGTTCCCCTATTTTTCCATTTCAACGCGGAAGAATCTCGACTCGCCGCGTCTGGCAGCGGTGAAATGAATCACGTCTCCTGCAGGGAAATCCTTCTCTTCCGGCAGAATCTGACGTATGCGCGAAGCCTTTCCAGGCAGGCGGATGATCTTTTCGCCTGCGCTGCCGGCGTGAATGCCAACGGCGCTGCGATTGACGAAGACCGCGTCTTCCAGCGTGTCGATGTAGCTGTGGATTCCGAACCGACGGAAGAGCGCATTCCAGCCGACGTGATCCATATAGCCGTTGGCGATGTAGATGTCGGTGGCGTCGCCGTCCTTTTTCATGGCGATCTGCGTGTAGGTCTCGCCGTTGATTTCGCTCGTCGCGAGAACCTCCGCCTCCTGGTCGTCAATGACGAAGCATGGCGACAGTGAAGGATCGTAGGTGCCGTTCTTCTCCTCCGGAAGCATGGTGCGGTTTGTGTTGTCGCCGATGTCCATGACATGTCCATCGTTCATGCGGACGACGCGGCTTCTTGCGCCCTCCAGCACGTGGCACGAGATTCCCGTCAACTGCCGAATGCCCTGCGTATCGGCGCCATCGGGACGCAGATAACCAGGCGCGAAGTTCCAGACGCAAATGGCGCCCTGCTCCTTCAGTCGCTGAATGACCGCTGCCTTCTCCGGCGTGACATAGAAAAGGTTCGGGAAGAAATATACTTTGTATTTCGGACATTTCTCGCGCGAAAGATCCTGAAACAGCAGACTGTCGTATGGCACTCCCGTCATGCTGAGTTCGTAGTTGAAGGGCATGATGGATTTTCGTGCGATCGGCGTATTCATATATGTGGAATGGAACGGAACCGAATCGAAATCCACAACCATCGCCACTTCGGCGACGCTTGCCGTATCGTAGTCCACCTGACTAAGCTGGCTCAGTTTCGCCAGTCGGTTCAGCACTTCGGGCGAGTCGTACCAGTCCATTCCGAAATCCATGAACCACATGCCGACGTTCAGCGAGAAATCCGCAAGAAAGTCTC
>JAKSPA010000060.1 GCA_024405235.1 Lentisphaeria bacterium | reverse complement strand
CATCGTGCCGACTATTTCTTCCTGCGCGGCTTCCTCTGGCAGCATGAGATAGCTCTGCGTGTCGCGGCGCTTTGAGCCCCACTTCTCGCCGTTGAGCGACGGCCATAGGCTGGTCGCCGCGCAGTGCGCGTCCCGTTCTGTCGTGTCGATTGCGAATTTCCGTCCGAAAAGCGCTTCCGCGTAGTGCGTGTCTATGCCTTTGGGCGTGAGAATGCCCACGGGACCGACGAATGACACCAGACGGTTGTCCGTCATGATCTTCTCTTTGAGGAAACGCATGGTATCATCGTCCATGAGGAACTGGTTGAGGAAGAGATATGACGAATAGTCCTGCAATTCTGGATGTTTCATCAGATCGGAGAGAAGAACGCATCTCCACGGGATTCCCGCTGCATCGAGATAGGTCACTTGATTGTAGATGAGTTCGCGCTCGAAGGGCGGCTGGAAGCAGTTGAAGTGCAGCGGCAGATGTTCGTCCACAACAACCATGAGATAGTTTTTCTTGTCGAAATCCTTGACTGTCCAGCGGTATTTTTCGAAGAGCTCGCGCATCTTGCCGTCGATTGCGCAGATGCGTTTGTCGCCGAGTGTCCAGCCGTTGGAGAAATCATAGAACTGGAAGGAATTTCCTTCTGCGAGATTGCGTGCCAGTTCGCGATAGAGCACGGAGGCTGACTCCTGAAGATTGTCAGTGCGGTAGTAGTCGCTGAGTGGCGCGTGGTGATGGCGGAAATCGACGTGATTGAAGAATATCTTTCCGTTGATGTTGCATGTCTGAGGCGCTACCATGGTTTCAGTGAAGGCGCCGGGACGCCGCTGGTTGTAAGGCACTGGCGCGATCAGATAGTCGACATAAGGAGAATCCAGAACATGCCGTGCATCGAAGTGTCCTGCGTTGGAACCGCCGAAGACCATGTCATGCAAGTAGTTCGTGTAGCCGAAGAATACGCCGTTGATGCATCGTCCGTCGGATTCCTCCTTGATGGCCTTGCCGAATCGCGTGATGCAGTGGCTGACGAGTACCTGCTGGTATTCGTTGTAGTCCAGAACATCCTGTTCGTCCTGCGGATTGAAGTAGATGCCGTTGGCAGGTGCCGAACGACGTGCTGTCGATGGAACTTTCGCAGTGTCGAGCGTCACTTCAGCATTCTTCCATGCCTTTTGAAGTGCCTCGTCGGTCTTGTATCGCTCTTTCAGGAAGATCCTGAAATCCTCCGTGCCGCATTTCGAGTAGTCGCAGAACTGTCGGTTCTGGCTGCCGAACTGCAGCCATTCGAAGGAGATTCCTGAGGCTGTATGGAAGCCCACGACGCGATCGGCGTAGGGCGATTCCTTCACATGACGGACCAGTCGTCTAAGCACATCTTCGAAGGTTGAGCGCCAGAGTTCCGAACTCATGGATGCGTAGTTGCCGAGTTGCCCCGCGTATGCGCCGATTTCTGCCGATTCGTCTTCTGGTTTGCATTGCGCTTCTGGATGGGCGTTCAGCCACCACTGGTGGTATGAACCGCTGAAATCCATATATATAATGAAATAGGTGTTAGGGCTGGTGCGGTAGTGTTTTTCAAGGATTTCGTCCACTTTCGTGTAGTCAAAACCGTTCTCCGTGAAACCTGCGCCGGCTTTGCTGACGTCAATTGCCTCCAGCGTCAGTCCAGCCACGTCCGCTGAATTTCGCGAATGCATTTCATGGAAACCGAGATGCCACGCGTGAATAGGACTCTGGCGCTTGCCGTTCACATAGAGAGTGGAAACGCCGTTTTCCTTCTTGATTGCGCAGGTAGGAAATTCCTTGCGAACTGTGGCGTCCGTCCGCTTGCCATCATTTCCCATGGACCACTCGTTGCTGGAGAGCGGCGCCGTAGTGAGTCTAATCGCCTTCGCATGGCGAATCTGGAATGCGCCTTCGCCTTTGGATTGGAAGGAAAGTTCCGCGCGCCATGCGAAATCCGGCGCCGTTGTTTCAAAAGCGCATTCTTTCCATTCGTCGCCCGCATCGCACTGAAGCGTCTCTTTTGCGAGCACATTGCCGTTTTCTCCAAAGTATGTCAAAAGCGCTTCGCCGCAAGTGCCGCGCGTTTCAACGGAGAAGCGGAAACTGCCAAGACGGTCCAGGGAGGCGAACGGACATTCGGCAACGGCATGGTTCGTCAGAGAAACGTAGTTGGCGGTATCGTCAGTCACGAATTTAGCGCCGTCCTTCAGATTCCATTCGGCAGGGGTGCCGTCCAGAATCGTCTCCATATCGCCCCAGAAAAGCATGTTTTCGCCTGCCCTGAAGAATCTAACGGAGAGAATCCGCACGCGTGAATCTTTCAGACTCGGAGAGAATTGAATGCCCTTGATGGTTTGCGTCCAGTTGATTGCCGCGTTCAGTGGTTGACGGAAGACGCAGAGTCTGTCTGTCTTTGAGAGTGGCTTAAGTATTTTGTATTCAGGAATGTATGTTGATGCGGTGGAGGCGATGCAGAATCCGAATACGTCGTTGGTGCTGCTGGAAAGCACTACTTCCATGGTATCATAGTCTGTGGCCTTTATATCCAGTTCAGGAGAGACAAGAAGACTATTGCCGTCTGTGCGTCCCTCTATGCCGTTTGAATCGATTGTCAGTTCTGTGAAATTTCTACATTCCCATCCATCAAGACCTTGCGTGAATTTCCAGAATAGTCCGTCGGATGCCATTGCTATGATTGAAGACATGATTGAAAACGCAAGTATTTTGTTCATTTGTTTGGTCTAATGTGTAGATTGTTCGGCGATTCGTGCATAAAATAGCAGTGCCATGCGGTTTTGCCATTTGTAGGGGATGGGTTCACTCGTGGCAATGCGCCAGGCGTATCCATGCATTTGATTTGTATCGTAGCAGGAAGCCAATGATTCGCACGCACCAGTCGCAGATCATCGCGATCCAGACGGCGATCACGCCGCTGCCGATCATGCCTGCGATCACGTAGCTCAGTCCCACGCGGATGGAGAACATGGACACAAGGGATATCGCCATCGGCCAGCGGACATCGTTCATGGAACGCAGCATGTTCGGAAAAACGAATGACATGGGCCAGATGAAGAGGCCGATTCCATTGTGGAACAGAATAAGATACAGCGCCAGTCTTCGCGTGTCGCCGTCAATTTTGCTGAAGCAGGAGAGCATGAACGGCGTCAATGCGAAGACTATGAGCTGCCAGATTACATGCGACGAGTAGGTCCATTTCATCATCTTGCGGACGTAGTAGCGGATCTGAGCCACGTCGCCTCTTCCGACTGCCTGCCCGATGACGGTGACCACCGCCAGGCCGAAGGCGTTGCCTGGAATGCATCCGAAATAATCGATGGTTTTCGCCACGGCGTTGGCTGCGATTTCGGAGGTGCCGTATGAAGCCACCAAGCCTAGAACAATCACTCGCCCGAATTGGAACACGCCGTTTTCAATGCCGCCTGGAATGCCGAGATATAGTATCTTCTTCATCAGCATCCACGACATGCGGTAGCCTTTGCGCAGATCCACGTGGACAAGACACTTCCTGTCGGCTATGAGTTCGAGAATGACTCCCATGGCGAAGATTCGCGAGAAGAGCGTGGCGTATGCGGCGCCCGCCACGCCGAGACGTGCGCCGTAGATCAGAATTGCATTGCCTATGATGTTTATGAGATTGCTTGCCAATGAGATGTACATCGTTATCATTGCGCGGTTCATGGAACGGAAGACGGCGGCACAGCCGCCATATACTGCGACGAATGGCAGGCCCGCCAGCGTGATTCGGAAATAGATCATTGTCGCCGAATAGACACCTGGCCCAAGATTCCCATAGAACAGATGAACGATGCCCTGGAGGAACACCTCTGTCAGCACACTTACCGCGAAGCCCGAAACCAGCAGCATCGCCAGCAGTTGTTTCGCGCTTTCCTTGGCACGTGTGATGTTTCTGGCGCCTATGGATTGGGACACTACCACCGCGCCGCCTGTCGCAATGGCGAACAGGATGCTTGCCACGAGATTGTTGAACATGTCTGCCAACGCCACGGCTGAAATGCTCGCTTCTCCAAGCGAAGCGACCATGAAGGTGTCAGCCGTTCCGACCAGCATGAATAGGAGCTGTTCAATGAAAAGCGGAATGACCAGATGCGCAATATCTCGATTGGTGAATAGATTGTATGTCGTCTTGTCCTGCATGCCCTTTTAATGGCTTTTATATTTTTTATGGTTCTTTGTAAAATGAAATTTCAGCGGATCAGAAATTAGTGTAAATTTGAGTCACGGAGCGTTAGGGAGTAAACATAATCTTTGGAAACATCTCTGCACAATTGTTGAATAAATAATATGCAAAGAACGGTGGAGAAAGGCTTATCCGATATATTAAGCGGTATATCATCTTTTCAGGATGAAACAAAATGTCGGCTACAAAGGTTTTCATGTGTTGACGTTTGCATGAATAGGCAGTTACCAATGAACTTAGGGAGGTCCCAATGAACTGGTACATCAAATGCTGGAAGGAAAGCTTCAACTTCTCAGGGCGCGCCCGTCGCAAAGAATACTGGATGTTTGTTCTGTTCAATACGATTGTCTGCATTCTGCTTTCTATTCCGAATATATTTGGACTTGGGTTAGGCATTGGGATATTGTATTATATCTACAGTCTCGCTGTATTGCCTGCAAGTTGCGCAGTGAGCTTCCGCAGGCTTCACGATACAAACCACAGCGGATGGAATTTTGTCGTTACAGCAGTTCTTCCGTATGTGCTTATCATTCCGTTTGCTCTGTTAACCGCTTTCGGACAAGTCAAGCTTCCAGAAGGTGCAATGTCTTACCTTATGGCCGTTTGCGTGATTTTTGGTATCCTGTGCGCTGTATTGACTTTCCGACTGATTTATCTATTTGGCAAGCCAAGTGACGTCGGACCCAATCAATACGGCGAGGACCCAATTGGCGATCCAAATCGCAAGCCAAGTTCTGCTGGATGCTTTATTGCAGCATTTGCTGGTATTTTGATTCTTTTGATTCTTGTAGGCGCTATCCTGCTTCCTGCCTTGAATGCAGCGCAGAAGAAATCAGCGGGAATCGCCTGTGTGCAAAATCTAAAGAATATAGGGGGGTGCATGATCATCTATGCGGCGGATAACGATGGCTACCTGCCAATGGATTTGAACAACGAACAATTTAAACAATTGCTGCCAAAGGAATTTTCCTCCTGTCCTTTGGGGCAATCATACCAATTGCTTGATTCTGCTAAGGGACTAAATTTGAATGAAGTGGAGAGTCCTTCCATGATTCCAGTTGCGGTCTGCGATTGCCATGCTGGAAAACTGCATGTTCTGCGGGCAGACGGAAGCGTTGGAGCATTCCAGTTGGACGAAATACCGCATGAAATACTTGACAAAATAGGGGATATTGCACAGTAGTAGCCGCAGTGCCGCGCATTCCCCGTGCGTGGAATGCGCGTGCATGAAAACTACTGCCCGCGGCAATCTGTTTGGGAAAAATACCTATTCGTTACGTAGTGGCAGTAGTGCGGAAACTACTCTTCGATCATGAAGATATATGTGTTCTGTTCTGGTGCGGTGAATGTGAGTTCGGACTGAACTGTGGGGTATGTGCGCTTTTCTGGATAGACCATTGTCCATTTGACGGCAGTTTTTGCGCGGAGGGTGTATTCGCCTGGCGTGCCTGTATGGAATGAGATCATGGAATTGTTTGCATAGACCACGCCCTTGTTGCTGTCGCAGTAGATGTGCACGCCTGCGGCTTTGGCGATCTTGCGCAGTTCCTGGTTTGTCATGACGGGGGCGCCGTTCAGGTAGCTTATGGTTCCGTCGTCATTTTCCTTCTTCGCGTAAACAGGCACATTCGTTCCGTCTTCCAATGCCACCGTTCCAAGAAGCGTTGCTTCCGAATCGGTCACCTTTACCACAGGCGAATGCTTCCATCCGATCTCGGTCGGATGTTCAAAGTAGTCCATTACGGATCCGTCCGCAAGAGTCGTCGTGACGGAACTCTTTTGATGCAGCACTTCAGCGCGTATTCCAGTTGTCTTGAGAATGGAATCAAGGCTCGTGCCGTCTGGCGTAAGCCATCCTGCGGCGTTTATGAAAAGGAAGGTCCTGCCTGCCTTTTTGAGTGAGTTGAGCTTTGCGAGCTTTGCGGGAGTCATGTAGAAGAGTTGCGGGAATATGTATATCTTGTACTTCTGGAGGGCTGGATTGTCGATGTCCGCGAAGGAATATGCATCGAACTGCAGGCCTGCGAGTTTCAGTTCATGGGCCAGATAGTTTATGCTCATGTACGTGCCAGGACCGCCGTACGGCGCCTGAACTGCATGGTAGTATGCGCTCTCCCAATCGGCGATGACGGCGATTTCAGCGCTGGAACTGAAGTCCTTGACTGCATCGAAAACAGGAGCGATGTTATGGAAGAACTGCAGGATTTCAGGAGCGTTGTACCAGTCGCGCCCAAAATCGTAGTTCCAGTATGCACAGCCTTTGCTGATGGCCTGCGCTAGATCGCGTGAAAGCATAGCTATGCTTTCCTGTATCGTGTAGGAGTGCTTGTTGCCGTCTTCAGGGGCAAGGCAAGTCCGTCCATCCGCCTCGAAGATGCACAGCTTGTTGTGAAGTCGATATGAAGCGGCAAGACTGCGCGCCAGCATCGTGCTGCTGATTTTTCTGAAGAAACTGGAATAGCAGCATGGCGAGACTTGAAAATCGACGTAAGGCGAAGTGATGAAATCGTCATTGACGATATGCCATCCTTCGGCGGTATAGCCCATTCCGAAAAAGTATCCGCAGTAATTTCCTACAAGGGCTCGTCCATTGCAGGCTTCCTTGGCGGGTTTATCCATCAGCCGCAGCGCGTTCTTGAGGGAGCGCTGCATGCATTGGAGGAAATCAATGCTCCAAGCGTGTTCGACTGGATCGCGCAGAGTGCCGTCAAGATACTGCAGGCGAACGTCTTTCGGGGGTGGAAGGGCATTGTCGAAGGTGACTTCCGGCTGGCGCCATGCCTTTTGGAGTTGCGCGACGTCGTCGTTGTACTTCTCTCGCAGGCATGTGCGGAAGAGTTTCACCATTGGACCGCTGATGTCAGGCATGGAACCCGCCATGCCGTAGTAGTGCCATTCGCAATAGACGCCTGCGTCGATTCTGTATGCGAAGATGTGCTTCCTGTAAGGCGATTTTTCTATGTGCTCGATGAGTATTCTGACCGATTCCGCGGTCTCCTTAAGCCATAGCTCTGATGCGTAGGATGGCGCTGCATAGGCGCCGATGTTGTCTGTGGCGGGAAATTCGGTGTCTTCTCTTGCATATTCGATTAGTTCCTCAGGATGCAGCTCATTCCACCATTTCAGACCATTCCAGTAGCCCAATCCGAAGAGGAAGCGCGCGGTTGGGGCAAGTGCAAATGCTTGAGCCAGAAGATTGTCCAGACGCTCGTAGTCGTATTCATTCGGTCCTGTCCAGAACTCCTCCGCTCTGATTCCCATGCCCAGAAGATTCATGTCCGCTTGCGCATAATTACGGATCTTCTCCTGAAAATTCGGACTGTCATTCCAATTGAAATTGCAGTTGTAGAGGGCAGGGCGGTAGATTGTTCCGCCGATGTCAAAGAACACACCGCCTTTTTTGTAGACGATTCGGGCTTGTTCGTCTGGTGCGTTGACTAGAAAATCTGGAAACTGCTGTGCTTTCATTTTGCTATGCTTTTGTGGTGGTGATGTTTTTCTGCAGAGCGTTTCATCGGTGACGATTATAACTATGCGCTAGATAAATTTAACGGTTGTGATGAAGATTGCATTGTTCATAGGAGGCTTTGGGGGCATTTTCATGGCTTGAAAGGACAGAAAGGACAGAAAGGACAGAGTTTTCTTCTGCGGAGCCCCAAAAATGCTCTTTTGAAAAGCAGAAATCGCGTAAAGAGGCCGTACGAGGCCCTAGAAGCGCGTTGATGTCGTTTTGGGGATAATAATACCTAAACGCATTTTTGCATCGTTCTAGGGCCTTATTTCGCGTGTTTTGAAAAAAGAACTGTTTAATTGAAGAGGGTGAGTATGGACAATGGCGTGCACTGGATGGAAATGGGATGTTGTGCATTTCCATTCACAGCGCGTTGAGGAGTTGCGGCAGGCGTGTGTTGAGTTTGTTGAAAGTGGGCAGGAAGTCCATGAATTCGGTGTCGGATGAATCGAATGTCGTGGCTTGATTGGATATTGCTCTGATGACTGCCAGACGGATATTCTTGGCGGAACCAGATGTGTTGAGGTGGTGTATGAATTCGGCGACTGCTGCGGATTCCATGTCAATTGCGTCGGAGGCCGCTTCAATGCGATTGTAGTCCTGTCTGTTGGCGGGCATGGCGAATTTGTCGCTTGAACAGAGTCTGCCGTCTGTGTATAGCTTTATTTCTGGAAAGACTTGCGCGAAGGCCTTTGCGATGCAGGCGTTCAAGTCGTCAGGCTGAGTGATCCATCCGTTTGCGTCCGTGATATTCTTGACGAAACCGACTCCCGTGGAATTGTAGAGCGGCCTGACATCGTAGTCGCCATGTGCGAGATATTTTCCGATAAAGAAGACGCCGTTTTGAGCACGTTGGCTGAGGCCTCCCGCTGTTCCCCAGATGAGAATAGTGTCGCAGCCATTTTTGAAGATAAGATCGGCGGCCATTGCACAAGCGGCGGACTTTCCTGCACCGAAACCGCAGGCGATATAGGGGTAGGGCGGCAGGCCGACTGCTTCGTCGTCAGTGGGAATGATTAGACAGATGCGCATTGAGGACTCTAGGTGAAAAGTTGAAAAAGTTACGTCATAGAA
>JAKSPA010000006.1 GCA_024405235.1 Lentisphaeria bacterium | reverse complement strand
GTAGGCGGAATTCAGCAGGGCGCCGCCGTGGCCGATCCAGTTGTCGTAGGAGACGTTCAGTCCCAAAGAATACCAGTCATGGCGCATATCCTTGGGACGTGTGTTGGAGGCCATGCACTGCATGAAGGTCTCCTCCTTCATGATGCGGACGCCATTGTCGCCAACGCCCTTGTTCATCAGCATCTTGTAGAATTTGATCTGGTCGTTGGCCGTAGTCCAAAGGCCTGCTGCAGCGGATGGGAAGACATGGGCGTCGTTGTATGGCGGCTGTTGCCAGGCGTAATAATCCAGGCGTCTGGGAAGAGGCTGCTTGTGGAAGGCATAGATCACCATCTTGTGCTTCAGCATTTCGTCGGTGGGCTTGAATGTAGTGGAGGTCATGCCCAGAGGATCCAGCACCCGCTCCTTCAGGAACTGCTCCCATGGCTTGCCTGTCACGACTTCCGTGACTGCGGCGGCGATGTCGAAGCCTGTGTTGCAGTACTTCGCTTCGGTCCCTGGATCAAAGGTCAGCGGGCAGGCAGCCGCCATTGCCGCCACGGAGCGCAGCGACGCGCCGCCTGACCAGCCGCCGCCCTTGATGTTGGACTTTCTAGCACAGACTTCGAAAGGGAAACCAGCCGTGTGATTCAGGCACATGCGGATGGTGACGGGAGTCGTCGCCTGATGCAACGTGCGGATACCGTCCTTTTCGGAATCCAGCACCCACAGTGTCTTGAATTCGGGGAGGTACTTGGAGATAGGATCGTCCAAAGAGAGTTTCCCCTCTTCGACGAGAATGGCGATGGTCACTCCGCAGAAGCCCTTTGTCTCAGAGGCCTGCATGAAGATGTCGTCCATGGTGACTGGACGCTTTTCCTCCCTATCGGCGTAGCCGAGCAGCATTGTCTCCTGCTTGCCGTCCTTGTAGAGGATGCTGATGGCGCCGGGAAGCAATCCTTGTTCAAAGAGAGGCGTCATGGCGTCCTTCATGAATGTGGTTCCGGAATCGACAGGCGCAGGGAAAGGTTCTTCCGCGATGGCCATGAAGCCTGCCAGTGCGGCAAACAATGCGAAAAGACGTAACGAATTTTTCATTGTTCTTGTTGGACTAGTGTAATTCAATTGTGAAAATTAAATGTCATTCAGTCTTCCTGCGAGAAGGTCTCGCAGTTTTCCGGAATGTAGCTGTGTTCGGAGCCCTGGTACCAGACGATGGACTTCTTGCACTTCAGGTTGTTATACATGATGGCGACGCCTGAGGGCGGACATGCGTAGTCGCCAAGGCCTGCGCGTGGAATCACGACTGGGCACTTGACGCGCTTGGCCATGTTCATGCAGTCGTAGTAGTCAAGAGCGCGCGTGTATTCGGGACGGAAATTGCTGTTGAGGCGGTTGTAGTTGGCATAGCCGCCGAAATCGCAGCACCAGGGAATTTCCGCTTCCGCGAGAGAGACGTCGTGATCCAGCGCCGCCGCCCAGATGGTCTGGAGGCCGCCTTGGCTTTGGCCGCTGACGATCAGATCCTTGCCGTTCCAGGCCTCAAGGGTCTTGAGATACTGCATGGTGCGCATGAGGCGCAGAGCCATGCCGTTGAAATAGGTGGTTTCAGGATCGCCGTTGACCTCCTTGTCGAAGGCGTATTTGGTGCCGTTCTCCTTGATGGAGGCGTTGAATGCGTCGTAGTATGTCTTGTCCCGCAGATATTCCACGCCATGAGCATTCAGGCTGAAGCTGATAAAGTCTCCAGTGCCTCTGCCAAGGACCTTGCCGTAGCTCTCTCCCGGAGGGCCATAGCCGTGCACAGCAAGATGGATGGGATACTTATTGCCTTCCTCCGCGCCAAGCGGAATTGTGAGGACGCCTGTGGCGGGACGCGGCCCCGCGCACAGGATTCGCACCACATACACCATGGCGACGTCACTCCTGCGGATTTCCTTCAGATCGACCACCATGGGCACCTTGTCCAGCCGCGCCTTCTGCTTCGCCCAGAATTCGTCGAAATCCTCTGGTTCGGGCGTGGAAGTCAACAATTCCGGATGGACGGCGGCGCCGCCGTCGAAGAACCAGTCCCGCCAGTCATTGCTCTTGAGATATTTGCCGTCCGCCTGCTTAAGTTTCGCATATAGGCGCACGAAGCCGTTGCAGCCAAGCTTGGTGGTCATGGTGGCGGGAGTCTTGCCGTCATAGGCGACGGTGCCTTGCTCTTCCACGCCATCGTCGCCTGTGCGTGTCCACTCGATGGTCAGCGGCGCGTCGAGTTCCTGTCCCTTCAGATCGATGGAGAAGGTGAAGACCATCGGCTCGTTGATTTCATACTTCAGTGGATGCTTGTCCGTCTTCGCGTTGAAGGCGATTTTCGTGCCGTCAAGGGCGAACAGAGATGTTGCCAGCAGCATGACAAGCGCTAGAGAAATCTTAAGAATGCTTTTCATGTTAGTTCTTTTTGTGGTTGTGGATGCTTTAAGATTCTTTCCACAATATATATGCATACGCTCTTTTTTTTCACATGGCGGTTCGGGTCATCAAATAATTCGCTCATAATTTGCATAATGGGAATGATTTCATAAAATATCGGCAACGTTCTGGAAGGGATGGCCCACATGACCCACAAATTATCACTGATGATAATAATTGAAATGTTTTTGAGAATAACTGGTATGTGTTTTTACTTGAAAGATGCTTAATTTATTCGGATAATGATAATAGACGAGAAAACCAGAAGATAGATAGACGATGAAAACAGAAATGAAAATCGAATGGTGCCACGGCGCGAATTTCATTCCGAGCAATGCAGTGAACCAACTTGAGATGTGGCAGGAGGAGACATACTCTCCCGCTCTCATCGAACGCGAGCTCAGGATGGCTCGCGGCATAGGGATGAGCTGCGTGCGCGTCTATCTGCACGATTTGGCCTACGAACAGAATCCCGCAGGATTTCTGTCGCGTGTCGAGCAGTTCCTCTCCATTGCGGAGAAGCAGAGCCTTCGCGTGGCATTCGTCTTCTTCGATGACGTGTGGCTGCCAGAACCGCGCATGGGAGCACAACCTGCGCCGCTTCCGCTGGTCCACAATTCCGGATGGGTGCAGTCGCCTGGCGTATCGGCGTTGGGCGACGTCTCCGAATATCCGAGGCTAAAGCGCTATCTGCAGGATGTCATGGTGCATTTCAAGGACGATTCGCGCATACTCTTCTGGGATCTTTACAACGAGCCATATCCGATGCCGAGGCCTGCTCCGGACGGCAGCCATGGAACGATGAATCCCCTTCTGCCGCTGGCATTTGATTGGGCACGCGAAGTCGGCGCCAGTCAGCCTCTGACATCGTGCGTCTGGACATGGGATTCAATCTTCGATGAAATAAACCGCTTCGTTCTGGAGGCTTCCGACGTTGTTAGTTTCCATTGCTATGCTGGTCCAGAGGCGCTGAAGGAGAAGATAGGCGCATTCAAGTTCATGGCGAACGGGCGCCCTGTGATTTGCACAGAATACATGGCGCGTCCTCAGGGATCGACGTTCAAATCGTCTCTGCCGCTCTTCCACGACTATGACGTTCCTGCTTTCTGCTGGGGGCTGGTCGCTGGAAAGACGAATACCATCTATCCGTATGGGTGGGACGCTGCCAAGGGAGTCCCTCCCCTCTGGTTCCATGACGTCTTCAACCAGGACGGCACTCTCCTCTATCCAGAGGAGATGGAGATCTTCCGCAAGTTTTCACCCATTCAAATTTGAGTTCCAAAGTCAAGTAAGTTCCCCCACGTTAAAACCACAAAATCCAAAAGGAGAAAAACAAATGAGAAAATCAACCAACTTGTTTACACTCATTGAGTTGCTCGTAGTGATCGCGATCATCGCGATTCTCGCATCCATGCTTCTGCCCGCACTCTCAAAGGCAAGAGCGGCGGCGCGTTGCATCGTCTGCGTCAACAATCTCAAGACATGGGGCCTTGCTTCCGCACTCTATGGAAACGACAACGACGACTATCTTGTTCCGGCCATGAAGTACTCTCTCTGGGGCGTCCAGTACTACTATGATTCAATTCTCGACACCGGTTCTCCAAGAGAAGATGCCTCCGAGCCCAATGCGCTGATGAAGGGCGGCTATCTTGGCGGTGTCTCCGATGGAACAATCAGCATAGAGAAGTTCCGTCCCTTCTTCTGCTGCCCGAGTGATTCCGCCCTTTGGAATAAACTGAAAACTACAAGTTCGGATGGCATGCGCCATACATCGTACTACTACATCCGCCTGACGGCTTCGGAGGCGGCTGCAGACACCACTCATTGCGGCAGCAATGTCACGCGCAATAGCCTGACCTACCCAGATGGCAGAGGAATCGAGCATTCCAGAGCCACTGGCGATCCACGCGCCATCGTCGCACACGATGTCATCGCGAGCTTCAAGGGATTCCTTGCAGGCGACGAGAACAGCCTGAGCATTCCGAACCACACAGACAACATCAACGCTCTGAAACTGGATTGCAGCGTCGAGAAGATCAATGTCCCGTATGGCGTTCAGGTGAAACCAGGCTGGAACCAGCTTGGCTTCGCAATCAAATACGGCGGTTCGGAGTAATCCTCTGATAGCTGATTGCTAAAAAGTGGTCATCCGTTCTTCATGAAAAAGAGAACGGATGGCAGTTTCGGTGAAATGACCCAAAGGGCGTTGCTGACTATAAAATACATCACTAATGCGTTGCTATGAAGAAAGTAATTGCTTTTATTTTTCTGCTGACGATTCTGTTTGCAAACGCCGCTGAGATATGCCGTTTTACGTTTGAGGCACCAGACGCATTGGTTTCGTCCGAGACTGCCAGGAACATTGAATATGATGCGGTTCTGCTCGACAATGCGGAATATGTCGATGCAGTCGAGGGCAAAGGCGTTCGCGTCACGGGACTTGGAGAAGGTATTCGCGTCAAACTTCCTGAACTGCCAGACGCAATCTGTTTTTCAATGTATTTGCATACCGAAAACCATAGCACGAACATGGTTCCATTCTGTTTCTATAGGAACGACGAAAACTTTATTGAGCTGTTCATGAGTGGCAAACAGCTTGTTCTTCGTGAACGGACGAACGACAAGTCCAAAGATTATCCAGTAGATGTTGCGCTGGACGATGACAGAGTCCATCATTTCGCCTTGGAGTTCAATGGAATCAAACGCAGATTCTTCATTGACGGCAAGATGGCTCTGGCATACGATGGCGAGTTGACGCTTCCACAGCTTCAGACGAAGATGCTTCTGCTGGGCTGCGATTATCACTCGGCGGTCGATCACCGCTACCGCTACGTGGGCGTAATGGACGAAGCGCGTCTTGGCGATCTTCCGGAAGACCATTTTGCAAGGGAGGCAAAGAAAGCTTCCATTGCGAAGCTGCCGTCTGAACCATCGCTTCCTGTATTCGCGGGAGAAGGTGTCAGGTCAGCACGCGTGAATCCAAAAACGCAGAGTTTCGTCTTCGACGGCAATGAAGAGCCGTTTGTGATGTATGCGGGCGGCGGATTTCTTGCAGGCGGAATCTACGCTTTGGAGAGCGCAGCGGATGCTTCGTCGGCAGGAATAGATGTCTTCCGTGCCACACCATGCGGCGGTCGCGAATTCTGCGGTGGTCTGTGGTGGATAGACGATGACACATACGACTTTTCAATGATCGAGCGCAATTTGGCAATCGTCTTCCGCCAGAATCCGAAGGCGAAGATAATGCTGTCGATAGCGATTTCTCCTCCTGCGTGGTGGGGCGAGAAGCATCCGGATGAAATAACGCAGGATTTCAATGGAAGCCGCCATCAGGATTACTTCGCGAGCCATTCGTATGCTTCGGAGAAATGGCTTCAGGATGCTGAAAAGGCATACGACGCGTTTTTCAAATATCTCAAGACTACGCCGTATTGGGACAGAATCATCGGTTTCTTCATGGTTTCAGGACGCTACGGCGAATGTCTGCGTTCGAACTACAATAGTCAACTCTACAAGAAGGAATACACGGATTATTGTCCAGCAGAGACGAACGGCTTCAGAGGATGGCTTCGGAAGCACTACGGCAGCGCCGCCGAAATGAATACGCGCTGGGGGCAGCCTGTAGATTTGAATGCATTCGACAGTGTTTCCGTTCCGACTCCGACCGAATGGCAGAAATCCGCTTTGTCGTATTTCATGGATCCTGTTGCGGGAAGAAAATGCATCGACTACATGCGTTTCATCAACGATTCCAGCGCCGAATCGGTCTGCAGATACACTTCTTTCATTCGCCAAATGGCCGGGCCAGACAAAGTGATAGGCCTCTATTATGGCTATGTGCGCGAAGACGCAGGCGGCTTCAATCGCGCATGGATCAGCGATTCAGGGCATCTTGGTCTGGAGAAAGTGCTTGCAGAGGCTCCTGTCGATTTCCTTATGTCGCCAGTTGGATACACGCAGCGTGAAATAGGCAAAGTCGGTCCATGCATGGGGGCGCCTGCAAGCGTTGCCATGCACGGCAAGTTGTATGCATACGAAGCGGACATCAGGACGTCGCTGACGGGACATCGTGCCGAATACAGCGGCGCGGCCGATCTCGAGGAGTCGCTCGCGATTCTGTGGCGCACCTTCGGTAACTGCGTCGTGGAACGCGCGGGCTATTGGTGGTTCCCCATCGCGGGACGTCCGTCCTACAGTCATCCACGCATCTGGGAGGCCTTCCGCAAGATGCGCGATGAGATGACGCTGACGGCGAAAATCGCGCCTGCCGATGACAGAAGCCGCAGGGTTGCAATCATCGTCGATCCCATGAGCTATCACTTCAGACACCATACTTTCATGGACAATGTCGCAAACAATCTTGTCACTCTTTCGCGCGATGTATTCGCCAAATCCGCCATCGGTGAAGATACATATATTATTGACGACATAGAGACGATTCCAGACGACTATCCCGTCTATGTTTTCGTCAACAGCTACTTCATGACCGACGCACAGCGTGAAACTGTAAATCGACGTTTGAAAAAAGACGGCAAGCTCCTTGTGTGGACTTATGGAAGCGGCTATTTCGGCGCCACGGATCTTGATGCTGCCTATCATGCGTCCGCAGACAACATAACTGCTCTGACGGGCGTGAATGTCGAGAAATGCGAAGGTTCGGTTAAGGCTTCGTCCGCACCGCAAAAAGACGCTCCGGACGGATTGTCGCCGTTGTCTCTCAATGCTTCTCTGGAGCCTTTTTTTGTCGTAAACGATGCTGAAGCTCAGATATGGGAGACGATTGACGGCGATGCCGTTTATGCAGGAAGGCCGGCTGTCGCTTTCAAGCAGATGGACGGATGGCGCTCGCTTTACATCGGCGTGCCAGAATTCACGACGTCGCTCGTGCGTTCCATCGCCAAGATCGGCGATGCTCATGTCTGGAGCGATGCGGAAGACGTTGTAATTCGTCATGGCAACGGCCACATACTGATTCACAGCGGTCACGAAGATTCCGTGAATCTCTTCCTTGCCGATGGCATCACGTCGCTTGTGGATGTCGCCACAGGCGAGAAGATTCGTATTGAAAATGGCCGCGCCGTTGTGGAAATCGGCAGGAACCGCACGATTCTTCTGCGCGTTGATAACTAGATAGTATCTTGTAATTAAAGGAATTGCGCAAAAAGGCTATTGCGGGATCTCAAAGATCTGCAATGGCCTTTGCAAATGGTCTGCCAATCTTTCTATATTTCTGGACGCAATGTGGCAGGAACGATATGGCGGAATGATGCCGCAATAACGCTATACTAGTAGTCAAGACTACTAGAGTTATATTTGCAATATCGCACGATTTGCGCAAAGAATTCACAAGAACGGCCCAAAGGGAAGTCGTTTTCCGTTCTTCGTTCCGAAGATGTATTTCAGAAGAAAGAGGAATCTTCCATGAAAATCATGAGAAAAATCGCATTGGTCTTGTTGCTGCTTTCTGCAATGAATTTCCTTTTTTCGCAGGAGAAGGATTCCCTGACCATTGGAATTGCCAAATTGAAGACGAATTTCATTGCCGATTCCATCGACGGGTGGAACGCATCCCCTGAGCTGACGAAGAGGCTCTTGGAGACTCAGCGGGAAGACGGCACATGGCCCGAAGTGGATTATGAGAACAGCAACACCTCCAACTGGCTCACGGCACAGCACGTGGAGCTGCTCCTGCATCTTGCGAAGGCGTGGCATCTGCAGCACGACGACGCCGTGGAGAAGGCTTTCCATAAAGGATTGAAATTCTGGCTGGAGGCGAAACTGGTCAACAGGAACTGGTGGTGGAATGAAATCGGCGTGCCAAAAAGCCTTGGGCTGGCCGCGCTGCTGACGGAGGAGTGCCTGAGCGAAGAGGAGCGTCTGGCAGTCTGCAAGGCCATGGAAATCACGAAGATTCAATATACGGGACAGAATCGTGTGGCGGTTTCCATCATCGTCATGGCGAGAGGAATGCTTGCCAGAGATGTGGACACGGTGAAGACGGCGGTGGAAACGATCGCGGAAGAAGTGAAGATGTCCTCTCTGGAGGGCATTCGCGAGGACTGGTCCTTCCATCAGCATGGAAACCAGCCCCAGATGGGCAATTATGGTCTTGCATACATCGAACAGATGACATCTTTCACGACCATCCTGCAGGGGACGCCTTTTGCCTTTCCTGCGGAAAAAACCGCATTGATTCATCATTTGCTGAAGGACGGCTATACATGGGTTCTCTGGAAGGGATACATGGACGTTTCTTCCATGGGACGTCAGCTGGGCCATGGGGAACAGAAAAAGAAGGCCGGCACCGTCCTTGACAGCTTCAAACGTTTCCGCAAGGCCGGATTCTCCATTCCCGAGGAGGGTCCATGGGGATTCAAATACTTCTTCGCGAGCGCCTATGCAGTCTATCGCAACCAGAAGAAGGACTGGATGGCTTCCGTGCGCATGGCGACGCCGAAGATTGTCGGCGTGGAAACATGGGTCAACGGCGATTCGCCAAACGGCGGACACATGGCGGACGGCGCGCTTTTCGTCTATTCCACGGGCCGCGAATATGAGGACGTCTTCCCGCTTTGGGACAATTGGCGCCTGATACCTGGCATCACAACCTATCTGAGTCTGCCGCCCGCAAGAAGAAAATGGAAGGACATCAACATTGGCGCCAATGAGGCGGATGAAATTACGGCCAAGGAGGAGAAGGATGGAACGGCGGAGGTTGAATTCTTGCTGCAGCGCGATGGTCTGACAGCACGGAAATCATGGAAATTCACTTCGGAAGGCGTCGAGGCGACAGGAAAGGAAATTACAGCGACGAATGAGACCAGCGAAGTGATCACATGCGTGGAACATTCTCTGGCGCAGGAAAATGCAAAAATCCTCCCCTACGAAAACGGTTGTCTGAAGGCTGTCAACGGTGATTTCGAATATGTCATCGAAGCCCCCTTTGAGAACATTGTGGCAAAGATCGAAGACCGTGCTGGCAGTCTCCAGACTGTGATGCGCGGTGCGCCTGACACGATAATCAAAGGACGAGTCTTCTGCATTTACATCCGTCATGGCGTGAAACCTCAGAATGCTTCGTACCACTATATTGTGCGAAAGAAGACGACGCCCTGATTGGCAGCTGCGGATCGTTCACATCCTGCGTTTCACAATTCACAATTCACAATTCAATTCTCAAAAGTCATCACACATGACCCACCATCAATAATCCTTCAGTACCTGCGGCAGCGCCGCGAGCAGCGCATCTATATCGTCGGCAGTGGATTCCGGCGAGAGGCTGACACGTATTGCGGAACGCGCCTGCGCGTCTGGGACTCCCTTCGCTTTCAGAAGCGCGCTGGTCTCGTTGGACTCGGCAGTGCATGCTGACCCCGTGCCGACTAGAATGCCATGTTCCGCTGCCAGAAGCCTTGCGACAAGAGCCCCCTGATAATTTGGTATCGCAAAATAGAGAATATACGGCGACGCGCTTTCCGGCGAAAAGAACGGCCATTTCCCGCAGCCAAGCCGCACAAGTCCCTCACGCAGCCTTTTGTTCAATGCGCCGACGCGCTCCAAAGCGGCATCCATGTTTCCACAGGCCTCCTCCGCCACAGCCGCAAACAGCAGCGCGTTCACGGTGTCGACTGTCCCGCTAAGCAATCCCCTCTGCTGTCCACCACCAACGACGAGCGCCGTTTTCAGCGGAACGCCCTTTCGGCAGACAAGGCATGCGCTTGAGGCGGGCGCGCCAATCTTGCGTCCCGAAAGCACCAGCAGATCGATATGCGCTAAGTTCCATGGAATCGGATGCTTTCCGAAGCACTGGCACGCGTCCACAAGAAGCACGGCTTTTGACGGCATGGCGTCGCGGGCGCCGTTCCAGACGACTCCTGTCTCGTTGTTGACCATTGAAAGCCCCACGAGAGCGCATTCCGAAGGTAATCTCTGCGCAATAGCGCCGCCGTCATCCAGCAGGAATCCATCGACTTCGCGACCGAGGCTCCGCGCTGTATTGACAAGCGCATGGTGTCCGCCTATGTCGATTGCCAGAGGCGATGCGTCAGGAAGTTCTATGCCGCGCAGTGCAAGATTCAAAGCCGTGGTGCCGTTCGGACACCAAATGACGAATGCCTCTTCAGGCGATGTCCCGACCAGTTCGAGAATGCGCCGTTCCGCCATATTCAGTGCGCGACGGCACTCTTCCGCATAGCACGTAAGACCATGCGGATTTCGTGAATATTTCGCGGCGACATTCGGATACATGGCCATGCAGAACGCATTCGGCACATGGCCCGCCGCCCTATCCAGATCAATAGGTACCCGAAGGGTTTTCGGCAATTCTTCAAGAATGTGCGACTCGTTTCGCACCATCGCCGTCAGGGACGTCCATGAAGCTCCATGCGCTCGCCGACGGCAAGAAGCGTCTTTATGTCCTCAAGATCGAGCGAGCCGTCAGGCATAAGCGCAGTGTTGACAAGCAGCGTCGCCGTCTTCGCATGCGCCTGCTTTAGTTCCTCCCACAACTGCGCCTCTTTCATGTGCTTTCCAGCGACATCAGGCCTGAAGCCACGATCGGTTCCGCCGCTCATGCATCGCATCAGCTCCACTGGATTCATGGCATTTTTGTCAACCAAACCGACGCGCGCCTTCGCCTCTGTCACGCTGAGTATATCTTCATCGCCTGTCGCGCCGTCTTCAAACGACACAAGCGCGTTGGGCTGTATGAAATGAATCATGTCGTAGATATCCTTGAGATCGAACGCGGGATCGCGTCCCGCGACATTCTCCAGCCCCTCGAAGCAGATTCCCGCAAGCGGGCCGTAGCCTGTCAGCAACTCGTGAAGCTGCTGTTTGACGAAGTCGCAATATTCGGTCTGAGCGACGACGCCCTTCTGGATTCCCTGCTGATAGAGATGCCTGTTCTCGCCGAAATGATACTCCAGAAAGAGTCCGATGCCATGGAATTCGCAAGTCGATGCGAGTTCGGCGACGAGATTGCGCTTGCCCTTCGAATTCAGCGAATTGAAATCGGTGGTTGCCGTTGAGAACAGCGCAAATCCATCTGGCAGGACGGCTGGAAAACGCACATAGCGCGCGCCTGCGGCGATGGTCATTTCAACGATGTCGATCGCGTCGAAATGCTCGCAGCCGAAACGCTGTGGAAGCATATTGTACTGTTCATCGGTGAGAACGCCTTTCGGATTTTCGCCCTTGCCAAGCAGCGCCGGCAGACCAAAATGCACCGAAACGCCCATGATTGCGCTGCTGAACCACTCCAGCGCGGCGTCAAGCGGATTCTTCGCGTAAGTCTCCGCCTGGTCGAATAGATATGTAGGCACTGCATCAGGCATGCCTTCGCCGTTATAATTGACTGTCAGTGCTTGCATCCTTTCAATTCTCAATTCTCAATGCTTAATTCTCAATTGAATGCAGACCACCTGTGGTGGATAGAAACGCGCGGGAGGGGGCGCCTACTACCCACCTGTGGCGGACAGAAACGCGCGGGAGGGGAGCCTATTACCCACCTGTGGCGGACAGAAAGGCGCGGGAGAGACCGCGGAGCAAGCTCCGCGGCACACAAAGAAGCGCCAAAAATCCACAGGTGATTAATAATCCCAGAGTCGCTAGGCTAGTGCCGCGGAGCTTGCTCCGCGGTTTACACCATGCGTGTCTATCCGCCACGCGTGTTTTTCCTAAGCTATCGATACTGCGGCAGCGGGAACTGAGCGGCGAGCGCCTTCACTTCCTCGTGAACCTGCGCGTAGACCTCTTCGTTGCCGATATTCTCGGCGATGCGAGTCATGAAGTCCGCGATCTTGACCATCTCGGGCTCCTTCATGCCGCGCGTCGTGACGGCGGCGGTTCCGACGCGGATGCCGCTTGTGACGGTCGGTTTCGCGGGATCGAAGGGAATCATGTTCTTGTTGACGGTGATGCCAGCCTTGTCCATCGCATCAGCGGCGTCCTTGCCCGTGACGCCTTTCGGACGCAGATCGACCAGCATGACATGGTTGTCTGTGCCGCCGGAAACGATGCGGAAGCCGCGCTTGGTGAGCTCTTCGGCGAGCTTCTTGCAGTTCTTGACGATCTGCGCGCCGTAGGCCTTGAACTCATCGCTCATGGCTTCCTTGAAGCAGACGGCCTTCGCGGCGATGACGTGCTCCAGCGGTCCGCCCTGCGTGCCAGGGAAGACAGCGGAGTTGATCTTCTTGATGTACTGCTCCTTGCAGAGGATGATGCCGCCACGTGGTCCGCGCAGAGTCTTGTGCGTGGTGGTGGTGACGACGTCGCAATACGGCACAGGGCTTGGATGAACGCCTGCGGCGACAAGTCCCGCGATGTGAGCCATATCCACCATGAGGAGGCAGCCGACCTTGTCGGCGATCTGGCGGAGGCGCGGGAAGTCGATGATGCGCGGATAGGCGGAGGCGCCTGCCAGCAGCATCTTCGGCTTGACCTCAAGCGCGAGCTTCTCGAGTTCGTCGTAGTTGATGGTCTCGGTCTCGCGATCGACGCCGTAACCGACGAAATTGTATGTCTTTCCGCTGAAGTTGACCTTCAGACCGTGCGAGAGGTGACCGCCTGCGTCAAGGCTCATGCCCAGAACGGTGTCGCCTGGCTCGAGCAGTGCAAAGTAGACCTCCTGGTTCGCCTGGCTGCCAGAGTGCGGCTGGACGTTGGCTGCTTCCGCGCCGAAGAGCGCCTTTGCGCGCTCGATCGCGATGGATTCGATCTGATCGACATTGACGCAGCCATTGTAGTAGCGCTTGCCTGGAAGGCCTTCCGCGTACTTGTTCGTCAGGATGGAACCCTGTGCGGCGCGGACTGCGGGGCTGGTGAAGTTTTCGCTTGCGATGAGCTCGAGGCCCTCGCTCTGGCGCTTCTGCTCGCAATCGATGATCGCAGCGAGTTCGGGATCGACGTTGCGCAGAGCGGCAGTCTCGTCCAGAGAATACTTCTCGATTTTTTCGAGACGGCGGACGTGGCGCGGATCATTGCTGAACGGTGTTGCGAGCCATGCCTTCACGACTGCCACAAGGTCGTCATCGCTCATGGCGTCACCGCCAGTGACGAGAACGTTGCTGTCGTTGTGGTCGCGGCTGCACTCTGCCTTGACTGTAGTCTCGGCAAGTGCGGCGCGGATGCCATGGAAACGGTTTGCGATGATGGACATGCCGATTCCGCTGCGGCAAATGAGAATGCCTGCGTCAATCTTGCCATCGCGCAGAGCGATGCACATCGGGCTTGCGAAATCCGCATAGTCATCGGCTGGATCAAGAGCAACCGGCCCAAAATCAACAGGATTGTAGCCAAGTTCCTTCAGCAGTGCGACGAGACGGTTTTTCTTTTCAAAACCGCCGTGATCGGAAGCAATGCCGATGTTCAGTGTGCCAGACTTGGCTCTCCAGTCGGAAATCATAATCGTTTAATCCTCTGAGTTGGTTGGAAGAATTTAAGAAAGAAAAATCTTTTACTGACGTAGTCTGGCCATGACCTGCTGCAGGTCCTGCCAGACAAGACGTTTTTTCGGAATGAAATCAGGGGTTCCTTCGAATCGCAGCAGGAATGCGGGATGGAAGGTAGGCATCACGGGAACGCCGTTGAATTCGCGCCAGACGCCGCGGGCGCGCGTTATGCCGCCCTGCCCGTAAAGCGCCTCAAGAGCCACGTTGCCAAGCAGCACTATCACCTTCGGCTTCACAAGCGCGATCTGCCGCAGAAGGTATCCCATGCAGGCACGCGATTCGTCGGACTGCGGATTTCGATTCTGCGGCGGACGGCATTTGACCACGTTGGCGATGTAAACGCCCTTCGCGGGATCGGTTGACTCGCGATCGCCTCCCATGGCCTGTATCATCTTGGTCAGGAGCTGTCCCGCCTTGCCGACGAAAGGCTTGCCCTGCTCGTCTTCATCCGCGCCAGGCCCCTCGCCGATGAACATCAGAGGGGCAGTCGGCAGACCGTCTTCGACCACGACGTTCTTGCGCGTTCTGGACAGTCTGCATGAAGCGCAGTGCATGCAGCATTCGCGGAGCTGCTCCCACGACGCGCACGAGACATCAGGCGTAGGCGGAAACGGTCCGTCGTCCTTCGCAAGACCAGGGCGTGTAAGGCGCATGGGCTGCGCGGAACCGGAAGGCTTCGCCGTGACTTGCGGCGACTGAGCCGCTGTAGCAGCAGGCGCGGCGACGGGCTGCGCTGGCGTTGCCGGTGCGGCAACGGAAGCCGCCGTCGTCTGCTTGAAGTGCTGAACCACCGACTGCCTCTGCGCTTCGGTCGGCATGGCGGTCGTGGTGGCTGGCGGCGGCGGACGGTGTCCGAGCAGTTGACGATTCAGTTCGGAGAGGAACGCCGTGCTTTCTCCGCGCTGCTGCCGCAAGCGGATGATCCGTGCGATTTCCTCTACAGTCGTCATTGATTCAAATGATTAAAGAGTGATCTGTACCTTGCGGTCGCCGACGGTCACTTCACCGATGCGCATGGCGTCGAAGCCTGCGTTGCGAATGATGGAAAGGCCTTCGTCCGCGCGGTCTGCAGGAACGAACCAGACCATTCCGACGCCCATGTTGAAGACGCGGAACATCTCGTACGGATCGATTTCGCCCGCTTTCTGAATCAGCGAGAAGATCGGTGGTGGATTCTTGATTGCCGATGCATCGAAATGCACGCCGACGCCCTCGGGAAGGATTCGCGGAACGTTGTCATAGAGACCGCCGCCGGTGATGTGCGCAATGCCATCCAGCGGGAACTTTGCATCCAGGGCGGACTTGACCGCCTTCCAGAAGCACTGGTGAGGCTCGATGAGGGCCTCGCCGACGCTCTTGCCGCAGAGTTCAGCAGGTCTGTCGTCGACTTTGTATCCGGCCTTGTCGAAAAGGACTTTGCGCGCCAGCGAGAAACCGTTGGTCTGAAGGCCTTTGGAGCAGATGCCGAGAGCCACGTGACCAGGCTTGATGTTTTCGCCTGTGATGATCTGGTCCTCTTCCACGATTCCAGTGATGCAGCCGACCAGATCGAAATCATTGCCATACATTCCAGGCATTTCCGCAGATTCGCCGCCGATGAGGCAGACGCCTTCCGCCTTGCACGCGTCGGCGCATCCCGAAAGAACGTCCTCATAGAGAGGGCTGCGCATCTTTCCAATGCCGATGTAGTCCATGAAATAGACGGGAGTCGCACCCTGAACAGCGATGTCGTTGATGCAGTGGTTGACGATATCGTGGCCGACCGTGTCGTACTTGTCCATCATCGCGGCGATCATCAGCTTGGTGCCGACGCCATCGACGGAAACGACCATGACTGGATGCTTCCACTTCGTGAGGTCAATGCGGTAAAGACCGCCGAAACCGCCGATTGGCGCAAGGACCTGCGGCGTGCGCGTGGCCGAAATGCGGCCCTTGACGTTCTTCAGAAGCTGTGTCGCCAAATCGATATCGACGCCAGCGGCCTTGTAGGCCTCGCTTTTTCCTTCCATCTTGCTCATGAAAAATCACTTCTCCTCTAGTAACGGGGGGATAAACAAAGACATTTACATTAATATAATCCCCCGCCACAGTATCGTAACGATTTGGAAATCCAATTGCCACGCACCTATTGTTCCATAAATGCAAAAAGCCCTGAAAGGCATTCAGCCGTTTCAGGGCACTTTTGGGATCAAGGCGCAACTATTTCACGAAAGTCAGCGCGACGAAAAGAAGCCGTGCGCTGTTAAGCGTAGGATCGATGACCATTACGCAGTCGCGGTCCTCCGTGGAATCGCCACGATAGAGCCTGCCCTCCTTGTAGGTGTATGTCGCAGGAATCTCCGCGCGTTCGACGTTGTCAAAGGAGAGCTTGAACTTGTAGATGTCTTCGCCTTTGTCGTTATCGACCTTTTCGACATCGCGTGCGAACACGCATTTGTCGAAAATCTTTGCCTCAAGGACATCGCCCTTCTTGGTGCGGACTTCGATGATGGATCCGACGACGTCGGCGTTGTTGTAGGAATTCTCCTTGTACATGCGTCCGCTCGCGAAGCGGAAGAGGCCCTTTCCGTATGGAACGGGATGCTCCGTGCCGACGGTGTTGCCTGGATGCGAGTAGAGCATCTCGGTGCACGCTTCGTCAGCGAAGAACTTCTGGCCCTTGTAGTAGCAGACGACCGATTGCGTCTTGACGTCGAAGATGGCATTCTTCGGAATGCTTGCGGGAATTTCGCCGACAGGCTTGCGGTTCGGATCGAGACCTTCCGGAGCTTTTGGATCGTCCTTGTGGGCGAACTCCTCCGCTTTGCCCAATTCAAGAGGCTCGCAGGGAAGATCGGCAATATACTTGAGACCCTCTTTCGTCAAGTACCACACGTCGCAGCGACAGTGCATCGCGAGAGCGATATCCTGTTCAAAGAGCGCACTGTCTTTCAGATGATACACTTCATCAAGATCATCGTAATAAAGACGTGGGTCCTCGGGATTGGCCTTTGCCATCTCTTTGACAAGCGGCGTAGGCTCGGAAATTCTGGTAAGCAACACAAGAGTACAGTTCTTGAACTGCCAGAAGGTGTAGACGATCTTGCAGAGATCCCGTTTCTTGTCCTTGATGATTTGATGAGGAGTGCCATATTCTGCCGTGAATTCCTTCACCAGCTTGATGTAACCCACAAAACCATTATTCGCTTCGAGGATGGCCTCATTGACGGTTTCACTTTTAAGATATCCCTTCACGAAAGGAACATGAATACCGCGCTTGTCAACCTGAACATTGTCCACATCACGGCCACGATAGGTTCCGACCATCACCATGTCCTCTCCTTGTCCGTGAAGACGCGTGATGCCGAAATTCTTATTGACGCCGTATTCCAGACTGAATTTTTTCTCAAGAGGCAGAATCATCTTCATTGGGTCATCGTCGATGGCCACACCCTCAAACTCCAGCACCTGCGTCACGGACGGCTGGAATTTGCCTTTGGATGCATTTTCCTTTTTGACGTCGTCGGCCTTCTTCGCTGGAGCAGGCTCTTCTTTTGCCTCTTCGACAGCGGCAGGAGCTGCTTCCTCCGACTTTGCAACGGCAGGAGCTGCTTCCTCCGACTTTGTCTCTTCATTGTTCTCGGCGGGAGCCAATTTCTCCGCAGTGTCGTTGATGCTCTTCTTGAGATTGTTGCCAAGCTTCTTCAAGAACTGAGCCTGAAGACATGCCGACGACAGAACCATGCACAGACCTGCAATCAGGATAATGCTTCTTTTCATGTTTCTAATCCTTTTTGTTTGGTAATCAGACAAATGTAAAACCAATAAAATATAACTCCTCAAAATCACATAAGAATATTTTTCGGAAACATGAAAGCAAACGATTGAATAATTCGCATGAATAAAAGGAAACATTCACGGATAGAAGATTTTTCGACGAACCGAAACATGATGACAAGTTTTTTAGGCGACGCATTTTCGCTTTCATGAAAACGTGTTTTTGGCAAAAGGCCCCAAAAACGGTCATTTTAGGCCCTGTTTTCGTTCTATTGTATATATATACGCAAAAGGGCATGAAAGCGCGTGGCGGGCTTCCTGAACGCATT
>JAKSPA010000059.1 GCA_024405235.1 Lentisphaeria bacterium | reverse complement strand
TTCCACAATTTTTACAACACCAAATACTACACCATTCCGCAATTTTTACAACAATATAAAAAAGGCGTCATAGACACAACCGCCCACGAAACGCGCCTGTGGTAGCCTCAGCCGACAGCCCTGCCGCCCTTGGCAATTTGCAGCAGTTCGTCGGCCCATAGCCAGTTGGTTACCGCATCTCCGCTAAGCAGTTTCGTCTTGAATCGTTCACCAGGCGCGAAACGTTCCGGTTCGTCATAATATGTGCAATCGTTGAAATTCAGTTTGGAAAGCACGTTTTCCGCCAGTGGAATGACTTCCGACGACCATTCAGGGAAAAAATCCAAAGCCATAAGTCCTGCGCGAACAACCATCGTGCTCCAGGAAGATTTTGCTCCATGATATGAAGTGCCGTCAAGTGCGTATCCTGGCGTGCGTCTGCATTCGCCGTTTTTGAAATCGGTGATGGTCATCGAAAGATATCGTCCGTCCTGCGTCAAAGTCACCTTCACTTCATCCCATATCCTGCGGATTCCGTCCTTCCAGATATCACTGAAAGGATGTGCCGGTTTGTTTTTCAGCAGAATCGAATAATTCATCGTTTCCATGGTGACTCTGTCCGCTCCTGCAAATGTAAGCCATCCGCCATTGACTTTTTCAAAATCAGTCGGCGTATTCATTTTTATCGCATCCGCCAATTGGCAATGCTCTGGCGTTTTGCTGAATTCGACCATGCGCTCGAATTCCTTCGCGAATTTACCGCAGCCGCTGTATTTTTCAGCCAAGGACAGAAGTGCAGGAAAGCGCTGTGGAGGCCACTGCCAAGTGCCGTCGCATATTGTAAAATAATGATAGCGGTAATCGCGACGGCACCAGAAATCAATCATCGACGGAATCATCTCTTCAATCCACGAGCGCTCTGTCGACGACGCAAGAGGATAGTATGCATCCATCGCATAGCATGCATAGAGCACTTGGTCGGTGCTTGTCTCTTCGGAAAAACGCCTCCCATAGACCTTTGGAAAGAATCCGTGCTCAAATTTGTCGCCTAATTTGTACGCATAGCGCAAACCTTCCAGAGAGCGCGAGACATTCGTCAAGGCCCGCTGCTCCCCTGTACGTCTGTAGTGCAGTATTTCCGACATCATATAGGCGCCCGTGCACATGCCGAAATTCTCGTGCATACAGCATTCCGCGGCAGAAAAACCCTTCACTCTGTCGCTGAAACCCAAATCCGCATCGCAGAAGAGTTCTTCGGTTGCAGGCAATAAGGTCCTGGCATCGAGAAAAGAGAAAATCAGTCCTGTCTCCCTATCTCTGAAAAACTGCTCACATGACTCTTGAATGCTCATCCTAGTGGATTGCTTTGTTGAAAAAACTTGACGAAAACGGATAAGTACTTTGTCAAAATATAATACCAGTTTTATTTTTTGTTATTTTTTCAAATTATTTAGAAAAATATAGGTTTGTTGACTTGCAAAATAAAAAGCACCGCATTAAAGTAATACCAGTTCCCAGTTCCAGATCAATGTTTCGTTTGTAGAGAATTGTTTTTTAGCACACACAACCAAAAACAAAAGGAGTCGAAAAAATGAAGAAATCCTTCACTCTGATCGAACTGCTGGTGGTCATCGCGATCATCGCCATTCTGGCCTCCATGCTTCTGCCTGCGCTCTCCAAGGCAAGACTGTCCGCTGAGAATGTCTCATGCATCAACAACCTGAAGCAGAATGGTCTTTATATCCACATGTTCGGCAACGACAACAAGAACAAGCTGCCCGACAACGAAACACCATACAACTGGGCAGGCATAGGCAGCGGTAAAATCACTAGTTTCAATGGTCTTGGACATCTCATCGAGCAAGGCTACACCGATCTTTCCCTGAAGGTTGGAGACACGGGCGAACCTGGTCCGAAGACGTTCTACTGCTCCTTCGATGAATGGGTTGTGCTGCCCACCGACTGGTGGTATCAGAGCTACTTCTACTGCGGCGGCAATTGCACAAGCGCCACTTGGCAGGCCTATTGGGACAACGAGAACGTGGACAAGGACGGCGAGCCAGCCCCACGCAAGAAGCTCACTTCCACTCCCTCAAATCTGGTCATCCTCTTCGACAACTTCTACGGCGCAAGAGCCCAGAACGTTGTGCCGAACACATTCCATCCCGATGGCAGAGTCAACTCTCTCGCACTTGACGGCCATGTCAACAGTGTGAAAGTCACACCTGAATACGGCACCAATGGCTACCATGCCTGCTATCTCGAAGGCAACTAACCTTCCGTAAAACACATCCCCTGGTCTTCCGGCTGGGGGATTTTTTATATAACGTTCTGCTCCACAGGAAGGAAGTTAACCGCACTACAGAATTTCGCATCTCGTAATGCCTAAAATAGGAAATAGAGCCATGAAAAAATATGGACTGCTGGTAATCGGTATGCTTGCGATGTTTCTGTGTTCAGGCTGGACGGTCAATGTGCGCGAGGCCGCCACACCGCCGGAACGCCAGGGCAAGCAGGAGCTCGAGCGCTATCTTCCACAGGCAGCGACTGCACTGAAAATCGGCGAGAAGGACGTCGTCACCATTGAAGTCCTGCGTGATGACGAGCACTTTGCCGATGAAGAATATGAAATACGTATTGAAGACGATACAATCACGCTTGTCGGCGGCGGGAGCAGAGGCGCGCTATATGCAGTATATGCGTTTTTGGAAAACCACATTGGCATTCACTGGTGGCCCCTCTACGGCGACTATGTGCCTCCGCAACGCGAATTCACTTTGCAGCCTGGCACATCACGACACAAGCCAGCCTTTCTGAGAAGGGAGGTTTGGACAAACAGATATCCAGACTGCTTCCACCAAGGCGGCCGTTGGCACGTCGCGAACCGTCTGAACAATACAGGAAACATCAAACTTATGCCAGAATATGGCACAGGCCGATATGGCGCAGTTGAATACGGCAGCCCATATCTCGTTCATACGTTCGATTTCTACGTTCCAGCCGCCGAAATGCTAGAGAGCCATCCTGAATATTTCGGCCTGTGGGACGGAAAGCGTATCGGCGGATTGGTGACAGGACAGCTGTGTCTTTCCAATCGCGAACTGAGAGCCTATGTGAAAGAGAAACTGAAGCAGTATATTCTTTCGGACGAAGAAGTTGCACGAAACACAGGCAATCCGGCCCCGCTAATCTACAGCTTCAGTCAGAACGACAATGAACGACCATGCCAATGCGAGAATTGCCGCGCCATTGTCGCACGCGAGGGCGCCGAATCAGGACTGGTTCTTGATTTCATCAATGAAATGGCGGATTTCCTGCACGAATTCCGTCCACAATTGTACATCGATACGCTGGCATATCTATTTTCAACGGAACCGCCAAAGCATATACGCCCACGCGAAAATGTCATCATACGCTACTGCGATGTCAACAGCGACTATCGTTTCGGGCCGCTGCATCCGCAGAATTCACGCATGCGGAAGGAACTTGAGGCATGGTCGCAATTCGGCAACATGCTTTCCATCTGGGACTACCATGTTCTTTATGGCGGCGACTGCTTTGAATATGCCGCGCCAAGCGAATACACCTATCCCGAACTCTTCCAGTTCTACAATCGTATTGGCGCGAAGGTCTTTTTCATTCAGTCAGAGGATCCGCAGAAGAGCGACATGTACGAACTGAAGGTCTGGCTCGCCGCAAAGTATCTGGAAGATCCAGAACAGGATTTCGAAACACTGCGCAAAGAATTCATGACTTGCTACTACGGCGCCGCCGCTCCTGCACTGAGCCGCTATCGCGACATTCTTCATGAAGAAGCCGAAAAGCATCCAACCAAGACACTTATGACTTTCTACAATCCGCCGAACGATGTCTGGAACTACCTCTCTTTCGAGGGCGCTGTAGCATGCATCCAAGCCTGCCAGGAGGCGGAAGCCGCCGTCGCCGACGACCCTGTGCTCTCATTGAGAACCCGCCGCGCCACCGCTGGACTCTATGCATTGGTCTCCACACTTCTGGGACGACAGTATCGCACAGAATGGATCAGCTCTGGCCATGACATCAGCGATTATCCCATAAAACAGAAGGAACTTCTTGACAAATACCTCTCCGCAAGATACGAATGGGGCAAGCTGATAACGCCGAATTACGACCAGACGGAGGAGATTGAAAAAATGCGCACACGCGGAATGGTACAACTCTGCGACGTCGCCCCTCTGCCTGAGACCTTCACCAAAGGCGATTTCGTGGATTTCCCCACCGACAAAATCACCATCCCGCCTGCCTGCGACGAATACGTGTCCATAATCCACGACCCCGAAAGCGACACTGGCTCTGCCATACGCGTGGACTGCGATTCGCCAAAGGCGACGTACCACTTCCCAGTGCCGCAGGTCGCCGGCATATATGACACAGACGCCGCACGCGTGCTGAACTCGATTGACATCCCGCTGGAAACCACGCAGAAACAGGGCTACAACTGGCTTCATCTGGGACGCGTCAGATTGGGCAGTGGAAACAATGTCTTCTACGTCGGCGGCGCGTGGGCCGTCCAGTCCTTCACCGGCGTCAGGGAGGAGTGGAAAAACCGAGAGGTGGACGTCTATGTCTCCGTCCGATTCGAAGGGCCTGAATACCGTCCAATGGCCGCTGGAGAAAACTACATCTACGTCAACCGCTTTGTAATTGTCGCCGCCGAATAAAGCCACCACACTTCCGAAAACAACCATGCGCAATCATCTGACCATCATTGGAATATCCATCATCTGCCTTTGCAGTGCAATGAATCTGCTGTCAGACGAACTGACCGCACGCATGGTGGACGAATGGTCACTTGTCATCGAACATGAGAGCGTCGGCGAAATTTCAATGAACAGCATGCTTACCGTTGCCAACCCATCATGGACGGCATTGCATTACTACTCACGCCAGATGGGGGACTACTGGCATGAGAATGTGCCGGAAAATTCGGACGGCGTGTCAAGACTAATTCAACTGGCGGATGCGAAATCTCAGGCGTATTTCCATTTGATCGACTACTCTGCAAGAAAAACGGAGCACGGCAGTGTTCTGATCCATTGCGCAGGAGAACGGGCACACGACTTTGACGCCATTGTGGAATACGCGGCCTTAAACCTGCCCAAGCCGCTGGTGGACGGCGCACGCTTCACCGCCACGCTGGTCGATGGACAGGAAATCAGCGGAACCCTCCCAGAAGAGGACGGCCACTCTTTTCTGGCGGAAAAGTGCCGGCTGCTTGTCATTGATACAAAGAGCTGCAAAATCACCGTTGAAGTGAAAGAAGGCGATCCGCTGTCATTTCTGGACCGCCGTCTCCGTGGCTTGGAAAAAGGCAAATGCCTCTTTGTCGGCGTCGTCAGCCGCTCTCTGGACACTCCCCTGGACAGTCTCATTGAAGTGTCCGTCACTCCTGACAACACACAAAAACGCATCGAGCCACTGCCACAACTTGAACTGCCCCCTGAAAAAATGCTTCAGCAGACGGGATTCCCTGAAAAGGCTCCAAAAGCAAAGGCTGCATTCCCGCAAATCGTCCCCAAACACTACACAGCGGGAACCGAAACAGTGGCAGAAGGCCTGCAATTCGCCGTGGAATTCGACGAAAGGCTTGGCGCAGAAGACCAGCGCCGTCTGAAAATGGCCGCCGAAAAACTCTGTGACGTCAACGCTCCATTGTCTCTGAAACTTGCGACCGAACAAGACAACTGCCATGATCATCCAGACGCTTTCATCATCAGCCGCGAACCGGAGCGGATTGTCGTCATCGGACAGACGCCACGTGCAATTTTCTATGGCATTCAGACACTGCGCGAGCAGAATCTCTCCAAGACCTTCCGCCTGGAAGATTGGCCTGACATGGATTTCCGTGCGATTCACTGCTATTTCCCGTTCGAAATGGACGATGACACTCCAGAGTTCTTCGTGGAGAACACATGGGCCCGCAGCCGTCTGACGCATATAATTCTTCAATGTTTTGAAACACAGTGGGATACCACCAAGCCGCTATGGCAGAACCGCAGAGAAAAGCCCCCATCAAAGGAGGCGATTGAAAAGCTCATTCAGGCCTGCCGCGACAATTATATCGAACCTATTCCATGCCTGTGTCTGCTCAGCCATTGCGAATGGATGTTCATGGACGGCCACAATGTCGAATTCGCGGAAAATCCCGAACATTACAATTACGATGTCACGAATCCAAAGACATTCGAGTTCATCGATAGGCTCCTTGAAGAAATCTTAGCTCTTTTCAAACCGACGATTCTCCACATCGGACACGATGAAGTCGATCGCGCAAGAACACTGAAATATCCGACACTCCCGCAGAATGTCGCTCTAGGCCAGGCTGAATTGTTCTACCGCTCAATCATGCATCTTCATGATTTTCTTGCTGAACGAAATGTGCGAACAATGTTCTGGTGCGACGGCCTGATATCTAAAACTGACTCGGACAGCGGCAATCCTGTCTGCGCCCCAGATGAACTCACCGCCTTCCGTGCGAGATTCCCAAAGGACCTGCTCTTTGCGTTCTGGGAATATTCCGTCGGCAGAAAATACGAAGTGATTTCAGAACTCCAGAAGGAGGGCTTCGATGTAATCGGCTGCCCATGGCATAAGGAAGAGAACATAGCCAGCATGGTGCGTGCCGTGAAGGCGCAGAATGCCATGGGCGTCTGCGGAACCACTTGGTGGCCAATGTACACATGGAAATACATGGCCGATTCTTTCCTGCCTGCACAATTGACGGCACAGCTTATGACGCCCCTTCTGGCATGGAACGCCGAAAGCAATCCAGACGCACTCGCAGAACAGTGCGCGGATTACCTGTTCGCCTCAATTGCCAACAAATTCGAACTGGAACCAAAGAAAGCCTCCAACGGCTTCATGGTCAATCTTGACGCCATGGCAAATTATTGTCCGCAGAACGACGATCCTATACTTAAGGCGGATTTCACCAATGCACTCGTTCCTGCCCAAAGGATGCGTATCGGCCGTAGCGAATTCCTTATACCGTCACGGGACGGCAAATTGGCTGGCATTCTCTTCCGGAACTATCCATTGGCAGCACGTTTCCCGCAAAAACTGGAGGTGAATTGTCCGAAGCAGGCCGGCGAAGTCCATCTGCTGGGCGGCCTGCTCGGAACGCTTCCCGAAACAGTGGACTGCAACACGAGGGTAACTTTCTGCTACGAAGACGGAAGTGTAAATGAACAAAAGCTGCAATTCTGCTACACGATGGGACATCTGCAGGGACGCGCCAGCTACCATCTCAATCCGTCGAATGTGCTGCAGGGCGTTGGTGGACGTGTATGGGCGATGTCATGCAAGAATCCTGAACCAGACAAAATGCTATCACGAATCGTGCTGACGGCTCCCGCCCAGGGATTCATCCTCTTCGGTTTAACATACGAAACAATGCAATAGGTCAAAACGCAATTTGAGCAAGATAATGTCAATGAAACAATTTCCTTTCCGACTGCTATTCATTTCGGTTGTTTCTCTGCTGACCGTACTGCATGCCGAAATCACTGCAACCATTTCGCCTGCGGAGCTGACAATCGCCGTAGGCGAAACAGCGAATTTTGAATTCAGATACAGTTGCAGCGACGGCGAAACGCTTTATTCATATTTTCTTCCAATCGAACGGAAAGACGCACCACAGGCCTTCTTCGCGAAGACAACGCACACCATCAACAGGCATGCCACGAATGAGGGCTACGACAATATCTTTCTTGTGCCGTATGCGGTCATGAACCCTCGGCAAGGCGACGGCGTGATTCAATTTTCCATCCCGCTGAACGATTTTGTGCCTGGCAGCTACGAATTCTCCTTCAGAGCACGTTTCATGAAGAATGAAAAGGAGATCAATGACCTTTATCCAGTCAAAATGACCGTCACTCCACAAATGCCTCCTGTGCGACGCGCGCTTGCCAAAGGCGAAATTCCTAATCTCGAGGATTATCTGATCTACTGTGACGAAGAAGCCACACCAAGCGTGAAGTCCGCCGCGAAAGAACTGCAGGAGTTCATCCAGAAGGCCTCAGGCACAAAACTGCCAATCTACAAGGATCCACTGCCACCTTTTATCGCCGTGGGAGCATCGAAAATCGCAAAAGACAACGGCATAGACGGCGATGCGCTTCCTGAAGACGGATATGTCCTTAAGACCATAGACAACAACCTCTTCATCGTTGGACGCGAAATGCCAAACGACGGAAGAACGAAGATGTATGGACATAGTTTTGGAACGCGGGCGGGCGTTCGCGCATTTCTGGAAAAACATCTCGGCATCATGTGGTTGCTGCCTGGCGAACGCGGACAGTACATTCCGAAACGCTCCCCAAAGACTCCTCTGCCACAGCTTGACGAACAATACGCTCCATTCTTCCAATACAGGCTTCACTGGCCTATCTGCGGTCGCACCCAGCTCATCAACCAATGGCTGGAATTCAACATGGGCGAACATATCGGCAGCCGATATGACGGCGCGCCGCACTCATGGATTTGGCTCTATCCAACGCCAAACATGCCTGAGGCAAAGGCCGTTCTCGACCGCGAAAGCACATTCCGCAAGAATCCAAATCTCTTCGAACTTTCACGAGACGGCAAGCGAGTGATGCCAAACGCAGGAGAGGTCTTCTCGCTGTGCCTCGGTAATCCCGAAACAACTGAAGACATCATCGACAGAATCGTGAAACTGAACATACTGCGCGACGAATTGGAGCCTGAATTCAAAGGACTACGCTTTCAAAGTCTGACGCCTTCGGACACGTGCCCGAACTGCGCCTGCGAAGCCTGCCAGAAGGGCAGACACGATCTCGATCCAAAGGAAATCGGCACCATGGCCTACGAACTTGGAGAGAGTTGGACCGAACTGGTATTCGAATCGGACAGAATCATCTGCGAACGCCTGCCTG
>JAKSPA010000058.1 GCA_024405235.1 Lentisphaeria bacterium | reverse complement strand
TAGGAATTAAGCCGCATTGGGCGCAGCACAATGCGGAAGTACGGGCGTTCACGCCGCCCTCTTAGCGCCGTAAGGCGCAGTACGCGCCGCAGGCAGTACGCGCCGCAGGCAGTAGCTACCCTCTTGGGGAACATAGCGATATCCACAAAAGGGGGTGGATTTCATCCTGGGCCATTCTAGGGCCATTCTGGACGATATTTGCTTTTTCAGACGTGTATTTTCGGTCCCCGCAGACACCTTTTTGCGAAAACTGAAGAAAAGGACTGAAGGTCCTCAAAAGACTTAAAGAACTGAAGGGCTAGAACCGCCTAGTTATTCCCCAAAGACCTAATTATATTAGTGTCAATTACGCATCTATTCGATATAAAAAGAGCCAAAAGATGACAAATACATTCCCTTTAACGCAAACACAGACAGGAATCTATCTGGAATGGGCTGCCAACAAAGACTCGTTGCAATACAACGTTCCGCAAGCCTTCATCCTGCCGCAAGACATTGATCTGCCGCGTTTTCTTAACGCCCTTCGCAGCACAATAGACCTATATCCATCGCTTCGCATTCGCTTCAAAGAAGAATCGGGCGGCATCAGTCAATATGTGGATTCCGAAATGGAAATACCGATTCGACATTGCAAATGCACGGAGGCAGAAGCCCGCGATGCATGCAGCAATTTCATGAAACCATTTGACCTATTGACAGAATCACTGTGCCGTTTTGCCATTTTCGAAACACCGACGAAAACGTATTTTGCGCTTGATATTCATCATATCATATACGATGGCACTTCCGGAGCAATGTTTTTCAACACGCTGAATGGATTTTATGAAAATGGCACTGCGCCCGCTCCAGAAGAAGCTTCATTTGAGGAATATGCGAAACGCGAAGAGGCAATGCTGAATTCCGCAGAATACGCGGAAGTAGCGGAATATTATCGCAACCGCTTCCAGGGCAAGTCGATGACAGTGCCTCAAAATGTCATGGTGCATTCTCGGAAAGCTGCCGATTCTGCGCTCTCGGCAGAGCCTTTTGCTCTTCAGAACTCACTGAAAAGAAGCCGTATGTATTCGCGCGAAAAAATCGACGACTTCTGCGCAAGCCATTCGATTCATCCAAACATTCTTCTGATGGGCGCATTCGGACGCGCACTAGGCGCTCTCGCCGGCGAAACAGAAGTCGTCTTTACCACTATAAACCATGGTCGGCAGGATCGAGCCTTCCGCAACACCTTCGGCGCAACGATCAAATTGCTTCCGATTCTCTGCAGCCTGAACAAAGACACAAAACTTATCGATTATCTGAATTCCTGCAAAGCGCACAAAGTCGGCATTTACCCGTTCACGCATTTCTGCAGAGATACAGGCATGACTCCCGCATTCTCTTTCGCATACCAGGACGGGACCGTAGGACTTTACGAAACCCTCGCAGGAGAAAAAATCACACGACACACACTTTCAGCATTCGGTGCATCGGAATATCCTTTGCTTCAAATATACGGATTGGACGACAAGTTCTTGTTTTTGGCAACATGCCAGCCAGGAAAATACTCTACGGAATTTCTGGAACTGCTGATCGACATGACAATTGGCGTTCTGGACAACTTCGTGAACAATCCGGAAAAAACGCTCGGCGAAATTCCTCTGCTCGCCAAGGAAGACGAAACTGCCGTGCTGGAACTTTCCAAAGGCGTATCACTGGAATACGACGCTTCAAAAACATTCCAGGATCTCTTCGCCGAACGCGCCGCCGCGCAACCGAATGACATCGCGCTTGTAGATTGCGAAAACAGCATGACCTACGCCGAACTCGCAAGACAGTCGGATGCCGTAGCCGCAGTTCTACGCGACGCAGGACTCATCGAAGGCAAATTCGCTGGAGTCATGCTTCCCAGACGCAATGCATTCGTCCTATCGATTATCGCAGTGCAAAAATGCGGCGCGGGATATATTCCAATGGACTCGGAATATCCAGCGGAACGTCTGGAATACATGCTGGAAAATTCGGAGGCGCCCATTCTTGTCACTACACATGAACTCTTTGACGGTAAAGGTCTTAAATATAACGGACGCATCGTATTCCTTGACGAATGCGATCTGACGGCGGCGAATTCTTCATTCAATTCGGCAACACCGTCCACGCCTGCCTATATGATATACACATCTGGTTCCACAGGCAAACCAAAGGGCGTGGTGCTCTCCAATAGAAGTCTGGCGGCATTCATCGCGTGGTATGTAAAAGACTGCGGCCTGGACCGCGACAGCGTGAACGCCTGCCATCCAAGCTTCAGTTTCGACGCGTCCGTCGGAGATCTGTTTCCTACCCTTGCCGCAGGTGGACAGCTACATATCCTGAAGGAAAGCATTCGGCAGGATCTTACGGCGCTGCATGAATACATCGTCTCGAAAAAGGTCAACGGCATGACAATCTCCACGCAGATGGGATTGACACTGCTGAACACATATCCGGAACTCCCACTGAAATACATGATGCTCGGCGGCGAAAAAATGCTCCCGTTCGCCAAGACAAAGATACGAATTTTCAACGGCTACGGCCCAACTGAATTCACAGTCTGTTCGTCTTATCAGCTTGTCGACCAATCCATTGGAGGAGACATACCAATTGGGCGTCCTGTTCCCAATTCCTATTCGCTAATCGTCGACAAGCTCGGACAGTGCCTTCCGTGGGGACTTCCTGGCGAACTGGCGCTGGTAGGTCCGCAATTGTCTGAAGGCTACTGGCGCCTGCCAGAACGCACAGCACAGTCTTTTACGCCCTGCCCCGCTCTGCCTGGGCAGAAGATGTACCGAACAGGAGATCTGGCAAGATACAACGACGAAAAGACGCTGGATTATCTAGGGCGCATTGATTTTCAGGTAAAGCTGCGCGGCTTCCGCATTGAAATCGGTGAAATCGAACACACGGCAGCATCGGTGAATGGCGTCGGTGCCGTCGCAGCGGAAGTCCGCGAGGTCGGTGGCACGAAGCATCTTGTCCTATACTACGAAGGCAACGTTGACGAGAAAGCGCTGAAGAGCCAGATGTCCCGTTCTCTGACATCATACATGGTGCCAGACTTTTATGTCGCGATGGACAAGCTGCCGTTGACGCCAAACGGCAAGATCAACCGAAAGCAGCTCCCGTTGCCGCAAGTCGAACTGCAGGAGATCGTTACGCCACAAAACGACAACGAGCGAGAACTTCTTGCAATGGTTGTGGAAGAACTCGGCATATCGGAATTGGGCGTGACGCACGACCTGCTGAAGAGCGGCCTGAACTCACTTGGCGGCATGGCGCTTCTCGCTAAAATCCACAAACGCTTCGGCGTCGGAATCTCCGTCAAAGAACTTCTCGCCGAACCCACCGTCCGTGCTCTTGCGAAAATGCTGTCGAAAGAAAAACAGGCATCCACAAGCCAGAAGACCAAGCGCGCCAAACGCGCGTGGTATCCACTCACCGAAAGTCAGCGCGGGATCTATGTTGACTGCCTGAGAAATCCGGAGACGACGCAATACAACATCTCGTCGGTATTCTGCTTTGCGAACACTGATGCGCAAGCACTTGCTGACGCGGCGGCCATGGTCCTCAACGCACACCCTGCATTGAAAATACGCTTCGGCGAAAACAAAGACGACGTCGTTCAGCTTCGCAATGACGACGACCGCATCGACGTGACAGTCGAGAGAATCGACGCAGAACCAGACGACGAATTCTTCGCGAAGCTTCAGACGCCCTTCGCGCTGAAGAACGAAGCGCTTGCAAGAGCAAAAATCGTAGCAAGCCCCTCGACTTCATACCTATTCATCGACATCCACCATATCATCTTCGACGGCGTTTCCGCAGGCATTGTCCTGAAGGAAATCATCGACGCGCTCAATGGCATCGCGCCTCAACCAGAGGCATATACGCTTTTCGATGCGGCGATGGACGAACGGGACTATTTGGAATCGGAAACTCTCGACGAGGATGCGCAATGGTTCGCAAACTATCTGAACGACACGGAATCCACGTTCTTCGCCGATTCCACTGACGGAACCGATTTCCCGTCCGGCACTCTGCATTTCGCCAAAACACGTATGAAGCAGGACGGCGTAATACAGCGCTGCCGCGCGCTGTCCGTAACTCCAAACGACTACTTTCTGACGGTCTTTACGGAACTGCTGAAACGAATCTGCCGCGAAAAGAAGATACAAATAGCGACCGTTACAAGCGGCCGCACCAATCTGGACCTCTCTGCGGCAATCGGTATGTTCGTGCGCACTCTGCCATTCTGCGGCCAAAGCGAGGCAAAGACGCTTGAAGAAGCCGTCAAAGCCACGCATCGTTCCATGTCCGACCTTCTGGAACGGGAGCGCCATCCGTTCACACGACTCGCCGAAAGTCTCGGCGTTCAGCCTGGCATCCTCTTCGCATTCGAAGGAGGGCTGTTCCAGCTTCCGCAAAACGTCTCGATCAAACAAGTCTCCAACGGCACTGCCAAAACGCCGCTAGCAATGACCGTCACTCCTGTCGGAGACGAATTTGAATTGCAGGCGGAATACGACGCATCGCGCTACTCCGCCAAGGAAATGAACGATCTTGTCGCCATGTATCGTACGCTGGCGGAAAATCTTCTGGCGGAAGATGTGCTAGAGAACGCGCCGCTTCTCACGCAGGAAGAGACGCAGAAGACTCTTGCGTTCTCAAAGGGAAAGACAATGCCGTATGACGAATCGCAGACGTTCATGGACCTCTTCCTCGCGCAGGCGAAATCCAATGCGGACAGAAAGGCGGTAGTCGACTGCGAAGGCTCTTTCACCTATGCCGAACTGAACCAGCTGTCCGACAAACTCGCCGCGCATCTGGCCCAAACAGGCCTGAAACCAGGCTGTTTTGCAGGCGTGATGCTTCCTAGAAGACGCTCGTTCGTCCTCTCGTTCATCGCAGTGCAGAAGTGCGGCGCAGGCTATATTCCAATCGACCCTGAATATCCATCCGACAGAATCGCATACATTCTCGCGAATTCCGATGCGCCTGTGCTCATTTCCACAAGAAATCTTTTCAATGAAAAACATCTTGACTTCAACGGAAAAACCATCTTCATAGATGACATACAGACTCTTCCGCATGTGACATTCGCCAATCTGGCAAGGCCCGAACTGCCTGCCTACATGATCTATACTTCCGGTTCCACAGGCAAGCCAAAGGGCGTTGTGCTTCCGCACAGAGCCCTCAGAGCGCTTCTGGAATGGACAAGCGACCTGCTTGACGACAACGAAAAGAAGGTCCACGTCGCTCTACCAAGCTTCAGCTTCGACGCGTCGATCATCGATCTTTTCACGCCTCTGGCAAAAGGCGGCGAGCTGCATGTCCTCTCGGAAACCACGCGAAACGACCTTGCAGGAATCAATGCATACGTCCGCGAACATCATGTCGATTCGCTTGCCACATCGACGCAATTCGGCATGGCGCTTGCAAACGCCTTCCCGGACATGCCGCTGAAAAACATGATTGTCGGCGGCGAAAAGCTTCTGCCTTTCGCAAAAACGAACATCCGTGTATTCAATGGCTACGGCCCAACGGAATTCACCGTCATGAGTTCCGCACAACTTGTTGATCAAGAGCAAGAAGGGGACATACCAATCGGTCAGCCGTGTCCGAATTCGTATTCGCTGGTCATCGACAGATACGGACATCCGCTGCCGTTGGGCTTCCCTGGCGAGCTCGCTCTGGCAGGGCAGCAGATCGCCGACGGCTATTGGAAGCTTCCTGAACGCACGGCACAATCCTTTGTCAAAAGCCGTGAGTTGGACGACATGCGGATGTATAAGACAGGCGATCTTGTGAAATACAATAGCGAAGGTTCGCTTAACTATCTCGGAAGATTGGATTTCCAAGTCAAACTCAGGGGCTTCCGAATCGAAATCGGTGAAATCGAAAACGTCACGGCCGCCTTCAAAGGAATTAAATCGTGTGCTGCGGAAATTCGCCAAATCGGCGATGCAAAACATCTGGTGCTCTACTACGAAGGCGATGCGGACGAGGCGGCTCTGAAAGCGCATCTGCAGACCTACCTTACATCGTACATGGTGCCGGACTATTTCGAGCGCATGCAGAAGATGCCATTGACGCCGAACGGAAAGATCAACAGAAAGATGCTCCCGACGCCGAATACCGCCGTCAGTGAAGAATTCGTGCCCGCAGCGAATGATACCGAGCGCATCATCTGCGAGGCATACGCAAAGGCGCTGAACATGGAGCGCTTCAGCGCAGCACAGGATTTCTTCCTCTCGGGAGGCACGTCGCTTCTCGGCATCACTGCAGTCCTTCTCATGCAGAAAAACGGCCTGCAGCAGGTCCAGTACGGCGACATTTTCAAACATAAATCGCCGAAAGCACTCGCTGCGTTCCTCACAGGCGAAACAACGTCTTCAAACACAAACGATTCCACACAGGCCAACGGATTCGATTTCGGCGCATACGACTATCGCGCAATCGACACACTCCTTCAGAAGACAAGACACGAACTATTCAAGGGATTCGCAACACGCCCAATCGGAAATGTCCTGCTCACTGGCGCTACAGGATATTTGGGAATACATATCCTGAAATACATTCTGTCCACAAGCAACGGAACAGTTTACACGCTGATCCGCCCCAAACGAAACGTCACGCCTGAAAAACGAATCGCATTGACGTGGGTCTATTATTTCGGAGAACAGATCCCAAAAGACGCTGAAAGAAAAATCCAATGCATTCCAGGAGACATCACAGACGACAATCTCCAGGAACTGCTGAGCGACTTCCCTATCGACACCGTCATCAACTGCGCCGCTCTCGTAAAACACTACATCGCAGACGATGCGCTTGACCGCATCAACGTCCACGGCGTTGAAAATCTCATCGCATACTGCGAAAAATCATGGGCGCGCCTGATACAGGCCTCCACCTATTCCATCGGCGGAACCATTCCCATCAACGATCCCACCAAACTTGATGAACATCTTCTCTACATCGGACAGCATTCGGACAACGATTACGTCAGAACGAAATTCCTGGCCGAACGCGCCGTCCTTCAGCACATAGCAGAAGGCACTCTCAAGGGCAAAATCATGCGTTTGGGAAATCTCATGGGACGTGAATCGGACGGCGAGTTCCAAATGAACCTACCCGCAAACGCATTCGTCAATTCCCTCAAATCCTATAGGGCCCTGGGAGCCTTCCCGCTGGTAGGGCTTCCCGCCAAAATAGAGATGAGCCCTATCGACCGCGTGGCAGAGGCGATAGTGCTGCTGTCGGGCACGCCTGACGGAATGGTCGTCTTCCACCCGTTCAACACATACCAGTTGGATCTGGGCGCGATTCTAGGCACCCTGAACCAATACGGCTTCCCAATCGACTACGTCTCGCAGGAAGAATTCGCCGCGCATGTGGAAGCACTCAGAAACGATCCCGAACGCGCGAAATATCTCCAAGGCGTCCTGCACTACACAGCACACATGCTTGATGGACAGCGCATGACGGAAGCCGTCAACAATTGGACCACCACCGTTCTATACAGATTGGGCTTCAGATGGAAACCATCCGCGGACGGATACCTCATGAAGTTCTATGAAATGCTTGACGGTCTGGGAGTCTTCGACTGATTTTTTCGCAAATCTAACTCATTGTTCAATCATCATGGAAATCTTGAAAAACACTCAGGAGGGCACAATCACCCTCGCGCCTATCGGTTGTCTTGACACGTCTGCCGCTACGGAATTCGACGCCGCATTGACCAGCGCAATTGAAGAATCGAAAACCATCAAACTGGATTTCTCGAATTTGGAATTCATCTCCTCCTCCGCCTTGCGTTCCATCGTTTCCGCCCGCAAGAAACTCGCCGCAAACGGCAACAGCCTCACGCTGAAGTCGCTTTCGCCACTCGTCCGTGAAGTCTTTGAAATGACAGGACTTATCAACATCTTTACCATTGAAGAATAAACGTGAAAAACATCAGACTCATTCTAGGAAGCGCTTTGTCGATTTATCTCATCGCGCTGCTGCTTATATGGAATCTGACCACCGGCCACGCATACAATGAGATAGTTTTCACTCTGAAAAATGCGGCCAAAAGCTTCGAAGCGCAGGTGGAAGACGAAGCGGCGGTCTTGATCAACGCAGGCGCCAGACTGGTCTCGAAAAAACTAGCAAACATTCCCGAACCGACCAACGACGACTTGACGCTTCTCGCGCAGGAATTCCTGCTGGATGAATTGAATTACATCGACTACAAAGGCAATATATTGGCAAGCAATATTCCGGAAACGATCGGAACAAATCTGTACGACCATGATTCGACACGCGAATTGATGACGATCCTGACGGACGACAATCCAGACGGAGTCTTTCAGCATTTCCGTCCTTCCATAGTCCGACCGGACATCATCCGAAAATATCACATCCGAACGCTTCCGGACAGGTCATACCTTCTGGAATCAGGCATCGACTACAAGAGATACTGCAACTACATGGCGGAATTTCCAGATCGCTATCTATACAATTGGAACATAGGACGAAATGGACACTTCCTTCCATGGACGCCCAAAGATTTTCCGGAAGCAGAAAGATTTGTCTTCAAAAAGAAACTTCCGGACGTCGGGAATGCATACTGCCTTGTATTTTCGTCAGGCGGACGCAGATTCGTGGCAATGGTCCCCGCGGCAGAATATTTCCGCGAGATGCATATCATCTTCTACATGACAGCAACAGCGCTCTTTTTCCTTTTGATGTTTCTCGCTTATTTTTTCACGCGCACGAAAATCGATGCGGAACGCATGGCAAAACAGCACGCGGAAGCAGAAAAGCATCAGGCGGAGGAACTTGAAACCGCAAGAAGAATTCAACTTTCGCAATTGCCTCACGGAAATAAAATACTTTCTCAGTATCTCGAATTTCAACTGACGGCGCAAATGGATCCGGCAAGAGAAATCGGCGGAGATTTCTACGACTACTACA
>JAKSPA010000057.1 GCA_024405235.1 Lentisphaeria bacterium | reverse complement strand
AAATTTCGAGGCGGTCGGACGCGAAAGCGACAGACTGCTTCTTCCGTGGGTGATGAAGCAGCTCGAAGCTGTCGGCACCACGCTCAAGGAGGTCGGCCGCTGGACTGTCGGAATCGGACCAGGCTCCTTCGCCGGATTGCGATGCGGCATTGCGATGGTCAAAGGCGTCGCTTTGGTCAGCGGAGCGCCTATGCGCGGAGTGCCTTCCGCATACGCTCTCGCCGCTCAGGCACCTGACGAAGCGCGAAGCGTCGGCGTGCTCCATGACGGACGTTGCGGCGAATTGCTTTTCGAACGGTTCGTGCGAGAGGCGGACGGTCTTCTCGTCATGCAGGACGAACCAGAACCGATTCTTCCCGCGTCGCTTTTGCAGCAGTCATGTAAGTGCGATTGCTATCTAACTGCGCAAGAGGCGGTTATAGGGATGCTTCCAGATGGTGTGTCCGCTACGCTTGTCGATGGCGTTCCCGCGTCGGCTCTTGTCGCGGCTCCGGAAGCGCTCTATCCATGGCCTGCCGATTGGGATGGCTGTGAAAAATCAACGGCACCGCTGTATGTCCGACAGGCAGTATTCGTGAAACCAGCGGTTCTTCGCAAAAGTTGATTCTCTGTCAGGTAAATGCAACATAACAAACAAAACCAGAATATGAAAAACTTCCGTTCATTCTTTCTTTCATTGGTGGCAGTCGTTCTGCTTGCCAGTTGCGCTTCTAATGTCATTCGCATCACCGCTCCCGATAACGATGCGGAACAGTGCCTGCTCACGCCGATTCAGCTGAAATATGTCAAGATGCCGCGCGCGGAGCGCCGTGCGTATTTTGCCGATGCGAAGTGCCGTGTCGAGATGATGTCCGAGGGATTCCATCAGAAGAAAGTCAAGCTTGTCTGGGAGAGCGACGTGGATGCGGAAGAGTACAAAGTGATTCTGTCAACTACGAAGGATTTCGCTGCAGGCACCTGCATGGAATACACAACGAAAGAGAAAAGCGTCGCTGTGGACAATCTCATGATCGCCGCGAAATACTATTGGGGGGTGACAGGCGGTTCGCATGAATCGAGGGTCGGCGTTTTCACGACTGCGGACATCGCGCCGCGCCTCATGCGGGTGCCTAATGTCTATAATGTCCGCGATCTTGGCGGTCGCATTGGTCTGGATGGCCGTCGCGTGAAGCAGAACATGGTCTATCGCACTGGCGGTCTCAATCGCAATGCCGTGCCGACATATTATACTCTTGACGAGTATGTTGCGACCAACGAAAACGCGCGCAAGATCAAGGCGTCTGTGGATAAGACGCTGCATGAACTTGAAAATACCACGGGCGATTTGCTTCCCGCACTGGTCAGCAGGGAGTGGATGGTCTTCCGTCCGAAGAAGAATGCTTTCAGCGAGTCGGATCTGACCGAAATCTTCAACATCAAGGAGATTCCGGAAAGCATCATGGGCGGCGACGGTGTCAAGATGACTGGCGATGCGGGCGACAATGCGATCCGTCTGGAACCACATCACGAGGCCATGCCTGCGGTTTTCATGCAGTATGTCGATGCTCCAGAGGATGGTCTTGTGCCATTCCAATGCGGAGCGGATTATTTTTGGCAGCTTGCCGTCAACAATGAAGTCATCTATGACATGTGGAAAGGCAACAAGAAGACGACGGGCAAGTCGAACTATTTCATGGCGCTTCCAGTCAAGAAGGGCCGCAATCTCGTGACTGTCGTTGTCGGCAGCGGCAGCGGCGGCTTCGCATGGCATTACGGCCCGCTTGAAACCAAGATGACGCGCGATCAGGTTATCGCGTCCATCAAGAAAGTGCTTCTCGGTTCTCTTGACAATATGAGAAGGGTCATCAAGAAGGATGCGAACGGCAAGGAGATGTTCACGCCTGGCAAGGTGGTCGTTACGGAGGAAGGACGCAGATACATGCTTGATGTCATGCGCATCAAAAGTGAAATCGACCTGCGAAGCGATATAGAATGCCTTGGCATGACTGGCTCTCCGCTGGGAGACGATGTCGTCTGGTTCCACATTCCTTCTTCTTCGTACGCTGGCATGAGCGGCGGTTCCGGCAGAAAGGCCTTCACGGAGGTTTTCAAAGTCTTTTTGGACGAAAAGAACTATCCTATCGACTTCCACTGCATCGCAGGGCAGGATCGCACAGGTGCCGTTGCATTCATCATAAATGCGCTTTTGGGCGTTTGCGAAGAGGAACTCTATTTGGATTGGGAGGTCACGGGATTCTGGAATTCCAGCACGGAATTCCGTCATGATCGACTCTTCGATCATCTTGTCAAGGTCTTTGACAACTATGAAGGTGCGACAATCAACGAGCGAGTCGAGAATTACGTTCTGTCTTTGGGATTCACTCGCGAGGATATTCAGCACCTTCGCGACATCATGCTGGAGAAGTAGTAGATAGCGAATTATGTCGCGGGACATTGCACAATGAAAAGACGTTGTGGCAAGAATTGTGAACAAGGCCTAAGATTCGGAAAAAACGCATTAAAATTGAAAATAGTCTAATCCCCTGCTTGTAAAAAGCGAATCCGTGGATACGTTAAGTGTCAATGGAAATACCATTTGTAGATAAAACCTGAATCAATGGTATAAAAAGGAGATGACTCATGGCCGATAACACATTAGCCATTAACGGAGGAAGCAAGGCTGTTCCGGAATTGCCAGCACGTTATCACTTCGGAAAAGAAGAGAAAGCAGCCGTGGATGCCTTGTTCGACGAGTGCATTGTCAGCGGCAATGCCTCGGGATACAATGGTCCGGAGGAGGAGGCATTCGGACGCGAGTTTGCGGAATATCTCGGCGGCGGCTATGCGGATGGCGTGAATTCAGGCACGAACACGATTTTCGTGTCGCTGAAATCCCTTGAACTGCCGCCGTTTTCGGAGGTCGTCGTCGGATGTGTTACAGATCCAGGCGGAATGATGCCGATTGCCGAACTGAATTGCATTCCTGTTCCTGCGGATACGGCTCCTGGCAGTTTTTGTGCGGGAGCCGAGCAGATAGAGTCGCGCATAACCGATCGAACGAGTGCCATAGTGGTTGCCCATATAGCAGGCGAACCGGCAGACATGCCGTCGATCATGGCTGTTGCCAAAAGACACAATCTTCCTGTGGTGGAGGACTGCGCTCAGGCGCACATGTCGTTGATAGATGGGCGGAAGGCTGGAACCTTTGGAACGCTTGGCGCCTTTTCGCTCATGGCGGGCAAGTATATGTGCGCAGGTGGGCAGGGAGGTGCGGTTTTCACCAGAAGCGAAGAGCAGTATTGGAAAGTACGCCGTGCCGCGGATCGTGGCAAGCCCTTCAATTTGGAAGGCCACACGAATGTCCGTTATGCAATCAACTGCAATATGGATGAGATTCATGCGGCAATCGCTCGTGCGCAATTGAAGAAGCTGCCAGGCATTGTGGAACACCGCCGTAATTTCGTCAAGATGATGTTGGAGCGCGGTTTGGGAGAACTGCCAGGCATTTACATTCCGCAAAAGGATCTCAAGAAAGGCTTTGAACCATGCTACTGGTGGTGGAGATTGCGCTTCATGGCAGATGAGATGAAGTGCACGAAAGATGAATTCTGCAAGGCACTTGTTGCGGAGGGGGCGCAGATTCTGCCTAGCTACGCTGCAGCGCTTCCCGCAAGAATGGAGTGGTTTGCAAAACGCGCGGATTGTCATCCATGGAACAATCCGCTTTGCAGGAGCGACGTAAATGCCGTTTATGAAACGCCGAATTGCGATAAGGTCATCGCGTCGGATTTCGTATTCTTCATCTATGAGAGCTATGGCGAAACGCAGGCCGACCAGTTGATGGAGGCATTCCGTAAAGTCGCAGTGCATTATGCCAAATGAATTGAAACGCAGATAGGAGTTTTTGTATGAGAACGTTCGCACGCAAAGAGATCGTCCATTACGCAACGAGCGACCGCAGCGGCTATGTGGCGCCATGCGGCAGTGTGAGCATTCCGTTCACCGTGGAGGTTTCTTCCGAACCAGTCTGCCATCGCATTCGTCTTGTGGGCGAGACGGACTACTTCTGGATGTATCGAACAGAGTGGGGCGCTCCATACGCAATCGCGATGGCGATTGACGACGCGCTGACCAAAGGCGATACGTTCGGAGAGGCTTTTGCGTTGGAGTATCCGTGTCGCGGGGACGAGTATCCGCGAAACGCGTATGCGAAGCTCTACGCATCGGATCTGCGTCCTGGCGCGAAGGCGAAGTTCTCCATTGCGGTGAAGGCCGTTGATTTCGACTGCACGGTTGAGGCGGGAGCCGTTCTGGAGATTTATTTCGCAAAGAAGGGCCGTCATCCAAACGACGTTTTCGATGCGCCGGACAAGATTGTGAAACTGGATTTCCCGCGCGGGACGTACGATTGGCGCGAGTTGTCAACCGAATTCGTCATGCCGTCGACTGCCGTGTGCTGCATCGTTCGAACAGGCGTGTGCGGCGGTTCTGGACGCATTCTGTCTGGTTCGCCAAGGCTCTCTTTTGAAGGCGGCGACAGCGTGATTCCACCGCTTGCGCCGACGCAGACGCGTCGCGAGCAGTTCAATTATCTTGGCGAAAATCTCTCTCGTCGCGACTGGCTCGAATGCGCCGTGTCGATTGACGGACGCGAGATTTTCCGCGGCGAGAAGTATTCCTGCATCGTGCGGCGTCCTGAATACTCATTCGACGCAGGCGTTCTCGAACCTGGCGAGCACGTCTTCACGCTGAAGCTGTTGAACGACTATTCCACTGCAGTCGGATTCGTTTTGCAGGGGCTGGAACTGCATACGCTCGGCAACCACGAATTCGAATTCATCGGCGCTCCGGAAACCGTCCGCGAGGGCGAGACTTTCGCCGCACTGATTCGCACGAACGTTCCTGAAGTGACCGTTTCCGCAGAAGGCGTCGAACGGAAATTCGCTGAAACAGGCCTTCATGCTTTCCGTTTTGCCCCAATTGCAGCAGGAAAAAAAAGCATTGAATTCGTCTCGGCGAATCATCGCGACGCATTTGATGTCCAATGCGTTCCATCTGGCGGCGATCTGGTGCTTCAGGGCACGGGCGACGATGTTTACATTCCGCAGGACATCGACGATGCGGAACGCTATCTTGAATGGTACGTCGCCAACCACATCGGCAACTGCATCTGCTATCGTCATTCATATCGTTGGGACGGCGCAAGGGGGCTCAATACGAGGCTCTGGAAACATATCATTCCGTTGCTGAACGACTTGTGCATACATTACACGCTTATGGTCGATGGACGAGAGGTGCCTGGCATGACTGCCAATCCTCCAGACGAACTGCTCAAGGGACCATACTATGTCGGACGGCGCTCGCACGAAAACGATGGTTCCTTGTGCTACTGGGGCAACGCATTGTGGGGGACAACGCATTTTGCGGAACCATATGGCGACATCCTTTCGAGTGACGTCAATCCAGACGGAATTCAGCCGCATGTGCGTCCAAAGCGATTTGTGGAAGGGGAGGAGCAGGAGGCTGTGAATCCTCTCAGAGATGTATATAAGACATGGTGGTTCTTCGATCCATGCAAGGCGCGCGACATGAAGGAGGCAGCTGAGTATTTCGTGTCGAATCTGGCGGACGCACGTGGCGATTCAACGCGCCATTCCGGGCCTTCAACGTTCTTCCGCTATTTCTTCCAGGCAGGATACAAATGCCTTCTGGCAGAGCAGATGTATGGTCCGGAGGCGGTCATCCTTTCTGCGTTGCGCGGCGCATCGCGTGCATACGGCACGCATGATTTCGGCACGCATCTTGCGACTCAGTGGAGTTCGTCGCCGCTCGATGCGCAGGAGCACGCCGAGAGACTCTTCCTGTCGCTGGCGGAAAGCTATATCCATGGAGCGACCGACATCAACATCGAAGAGGGACTTTGGCGCATGGAATCCGACTATGCGGATTACGACCGCTTCAGCCACAACTGCGTGATTCATCGCGAGGCAAACGACCGCTTCAGGCGCTTCATGGAGGCGAATCCGCGCTGCGGCGAAATCGTCACTCCTGTCGCCGCATTGCAGGGACGCTATGACGGCTGGCGGTGTTTTGGGCGCGGAAACACGTGGCGGAATCTCGGAGACGAGTGGCTTTTCGGTCCTCCAGAGGAGTCGTTCGATCTGCTTTCGCTCTATTTCCCGCGCGCCGTATTTGACAGCATAGGTGCCAAACCGTGCGAGAACAAGCCATACGGCTGGTACACGGGAACGCCTTTCGGCTGCGTGGACATCGCGCCGATTGAGACGAAGCTTGAACAATACGGCGCCGCTGTCATGCTCGGCTGGCATACATACCAGAAGGGTGATGGCGGAAAACTGCTGGATTTCGTGAAGAATGGCGGCGATCTGCTCTTGTGCCGTCGCCATTTGAGCATGAGCCTCAAGAAGAGCGAGGCGCCGAAATATGCTGCCGATGATGTCGAATTGAAGGAGCTTCTTGGCGACAATTGGCTGGAAAAGAACGATATATCATGTAATGCCCGACGAGTCGGACAGGGCGTTGTCAGATTCTTTGCGACCGATTTGTGGCCTGCCGAAGCGCCGTTGCGTGAAGCCTACGAGCGTGAAATGAAATCGCAGGCCCTGGAGGCAGTCGCGCGACAGGAAGTGCGCGGATGGTTCCGCGGCAACGACGATGTCGAATTCGCCGCATACGATCTGTCGGACGGCGGGCGCAGGTTCTATCTGCTCAATATCCGCTGGTGGGACCGAAAAGAGGCCAGGGCGACATACGTCCTCAATGGCTCCGAACGTGAAATAACCGTTCCATACGGCCAGATAGTCGTATTTCAATAACGATTGAATTCCAGAGGCTTGGAAAATCATACCAGGCCTCTGGAACATATTTAATTCAACAACAATAAATAAAAATCTTCAAACAGCGAGGAGAAGCGCGCACGCATTGCATGGAGGAATGCAAGCGCCTTGGGACATAACGACAGTCCGACCAGTCTGGAGGGAATCTACCTGATGGTGGTTTCTTCTCCTGCACCGAGAGTCCTGGAAATGAAGCCTTCCTCTCCAGCAAAGCGTATGCGAATGGTATTCGCGCGCGTGGCTCGCACCTTAAGCGACGTGACCTTCCCGTGGGCGATGGTTCCGGAAAGAACGAAGCCGCCACGCGCGGGTAGGTTCTCGAAGGATGCGTGACGCCAGTGCGATGGCGTTCCGAAGCCAACGCGTAGTTCGTCTTGATAGCAATGGACGATCAGATCGGGGACTGCGTATGTAGCACCCATGCCGCCGTCCATCTGCATGATTTCGCCGCGGAAATCCGCCCATTCGGTGAAGCCTTTGAATGGCGAGTCGTGGAGCGAACCGCCGCCGACGTTCGTGAAGAAGCGCTGCCAGAGTTCGAGCGTCGCTTCAGCCATTTCCGCCTGTCCGCAGCGTGCGCGGATCATCGCAGCCCATGACATGGCCCATCCATCCCATGAACCCATGCCGCAGCGCGTCCACCAGATAAGCGTATTATCCATCAGCTTTCTGTTGTCTGGCGAGAGCGGATCAATGGCCTCGAATGGCGCGATTGCGCCGAGATGCGAATGGTGGCGATGGCTCTCGCGTAGCGGAAGTCCTTCCAACAACGCGATTTCCGGACCATCGGCATCGACGTGTTCAGCGTAGCGTGGCAGGCGCGCATCCACATCTCCCGCAAATGGATCGACCTTTCTGCCAAGCCATTTTGCGGCGACGATCATGTTGCGCGCCAGATTGTGCAGCGCCGCCAGCTGGAAACTGGCGTTCCTGCCCCACGCGTCCATCGCGCTTCCGCGATACTCCGGCGAAATCGTGACGGGCATGGACAGCTTCCCGTTTCCATCTTCGACGACTAGTTTCTTGAATACGTTCAGGACGCCCTGCATGAAGTCATAGACATCATTGCGAAGGAACGACTCGTCGCTGAAAATATCGCAGTATTCGAACATCATTTTTGCGACCCATGCGGCGCATCCATGATCGATCATTCCCGTCCAGAATCCGCCCATCGACTTGCCTGTGTCGTCCACAGCATGCGAAAGCATGATTCCATCGGAAATGCCGACGAAGCACTCTGCGTTTCGGCGCAGTCGCGGTTTCCATGAAAGCACCATGTCGAAGAGTTTTCGGATGTTTTCAGGCGCATTGAGTGTCATGCCAGGCGCACTGCACATCTGCGCGTTGACATTAAAATGATAGTCTCCCGACCATGGTGCGAGCTGGTCGTCTTCAAGATATGCGCCTTGAAGACCAGGGGAAACGCCCAATGGATTCGTGAAGGTCGCATAGCGATATGCGCCTTCGTAGTAGATATGCTCCAGTTTCGGTGCGTCAGGCAATTCGATCTTCGGGATTCTCGCAGCGAAATCCGTGTAGTATCTTTGAGATTCATCCAGCGCTTCGGCGAAGGAGCGGAACGTGATTTTTTGCGCGTCGTCAGTGGAAGTGCCACGTGCGAAAGCCCAGCAGAGTTCGTTGCCGCTGCGGATTATGAGAGCGATTGCGGCAGGATCGGCAGGGAAGGGCTGTATATATCCATTGGGAAGACGAATCGGCGGCGCGAAGCCGCGTTTTTCAAGGTCGTCAGCTTCGCCGTTGTGCGGACCATTGTAGGCTTTAGTCAAATCCCATGCAGGAATCAGTTCGACTTTGATATCATCGGAAAGACCTTGTACTGAAAGATGTTGTGTTGTCATGGCCAACACGAATCGCAGTTCAAGACCATTGCTTCCGTTTACAGTGACGACTCCGCTGTGGAAATCCGTATCCACTGTTTCAAGAAGCATTTCAGCGGGAAGTGTGAATTTCAGACGGCAGAGGGGAATCAGAGTCGCGCGTCGAATGCCGTCTGGCTTTTTGGACTCGAAAAGCGCCTTGAGCGTTGCGGTGTCCTTTTTCTTCAGTGCTTCTGTGATTGCATCAAGATTCTGTTTTGGGCTCCAGTCCCAACCGCCTCTATGATCCCAAAGCGCTGCGTTGCCTAGGGTTACATTCAACGTGTGTTCAGCTCCCCAGACCAGCGCTCCTGTCAGACCATTGCCGAGCATGGCTCCAGTCTGAATGCGTGGAAGAGGAAAATTGCGTGTGATGTGATTTAGCATGATA
>JAKSPA010000056.1 GCA_024405235.1 Lentisphaeria bacterium | reverse complement strand
TTGCGTATAATAATACCTAAACGGCAACAAGGCCCTAAATTGGCCATTTCTGACGACTTTCGCAAAAATCCACCTTCGTCAATTTCCAAACGACATCTTGGGGGAATGTGGCATTGCGATTATAACAAAACATAAATAGTGTCTTCAAAGACACTAATGAATTTTCACAGTCATCCCATAATTTCGAAGATTGAGAAAAAACACTGATGAAATTGGTGGCAGTCGGACAGGCGTGAAAACAAAAAAAGAGCTGCCACATCCTCTGATAGAGGTTTTGCAGCAGCCCCTTTTTTCGTGTTATAAAAACACAGCAGGAGTAGAATTACACTCCAGAGAAGGCGGCGAAACCGCCATCGATCGGAATGACAGTGCCATTGACGAAACCGGAAGCCTTGTCATCCAGCAGCCAGAGAACGGCGCCGAGGAGGTCTTCTGGAGTTCCGAAACGTCCCATCGGAGTATGGGAGAGGATGGTGTTGCCGCGAGCGGTCAAAGAGCCGTCGGGATTGGTGAGCAGAGCGCGATTCTGGTTGGTGACGAAGAATCCGGGCGCGATTGCGTTCACGCGGATGCCGACCTTCGCAAGATGGGTCGCCAGCCACTGAGTGAAGTTGCTGACAGCTGCCTTTGCGCCAGAGTATGCAGGAATCTTGGTCAGAGGACGGAAGGCGTTCATGGAAGAGACGTTCAGAACGGTTCCGTGGCCTTTCTTCACCATGTCAGCGCTGAAAACCTGCGTGGGCAGCAGCGTTCCGATGAAATTCAGATTGAAGACGAAGGAAATGCCATTGGGATCCAGGCTGAAGAAGTTGAATTCGCCTTCCTTGGGAGCGGTGACGTCTTCCTTGCAAGCGAACTCGTGAGCGGTGGTGCCCTTCGGATTGTTGCCGCCTGCGCCGTTGATGAGAATATCGCAGGGACCGTATGCGGCCAGAAGTTTTTCGTGAGCGGCTTCCAGAGAAGCCTTCTCAAGAACGTTTGCGGCGATGGCAATCGCGTCACCGCCATCGGCCTTGATTGCGTCGACGCAGACCTGCGCCGCCTCTTCGCGGAGGTCGAGGACCGCCACCTTTGCGCCTGCTGCCGCCAGCGCCTGAGCCATCATGCTGCACAGAACGCCACCTGCTCCAGTGACGACTGCGACTTTGCCTTTCAAATCAACATTCAATGGAAGTTCCATTGCTATTCTCCTTATTTTAGGGTTGTGGGGGGAAAATCAATTTTCCGAAAAAACTCCTGGTCCCTTTGGGACTCTTCTACAAGGCCTCTCTGAGACGACGTGTCTCCTCTGGCCAAAGCGTATCGTCCGGCGTTTCAAGAATCATCGGAATCTCATCGATTCTGGAATCCTTCACTATACGCAGGAATGTATCCCAGCCAAGGAAGCCGTCACCGATTGGCGCATGTCTGTCAAGATGCGAACCCAATTTGGATTTCGTGTCGTTTAGATGCATTCCACGAAGTGCCTTGAAGCCTATGCGCTCATCGAACTCCTTCCAGAATGCATCAAGGCCTTCTGGCGTGGCGATGTCAAAGCCCGCGGCGTATGCATGGCAGGTGTCTATGCAGACACCGCAACGCGCATCATCTCCGACGAGTTCCAAAAGTCTTTGCAGCTCCTGCAGATTTCCGCCTGCGACATGGCCCTGGCCTGCCGTGTTCTCAATCACTGCGACGACGCGTTCCGTCTCCTTCAAGGCGATTTTGATTGCCTCTGCGATGCGAACTAGCGTCTCGTCCATTGGGGCTCCGAGACTGCTTCCAGGATGGAAATTCAAGGCCGTCAGTCCGAAAGCCTCCACGCGATGCATCTCCGCCACGAAAGCCTCCGTGGCTCTTTTGCGCTTTTCGTTGTCCGGATTGCCCAGATTGATCAAGTATGAATCGTGAGGCAGAACCGCCTTCGGCGAAAAACCGCCCGCCTTCAAATGGTCAGCGAATTCTCGTGCTTCCTCATCGGTCACTTCGGGAGCCTGCCACTGGCGCTGATTTTTCGTGAAAATCGCGAAACCATTCGCACCGCAGGCGACGGCGCGGTCAGGCGCGTTGAAAACGCCTCCCGCTATGCTCAGATGAGGACCGATGTATTTCATTCTGCAAAAACGTTAATATAACAACCGCAAACGCGCATTGCACATTCTTTGGGAATTTTTGCCAGTGGTCTGTGCAATGCAGACTTGCTATTCATTCTGGAAAAGCAAGGCATCATAGACCCTTGTCACAGGACCTACGAGCGTCGCATTGAAATCGTCGTCGAGCGAGATTTCAAGAGCGCCGCCCGGCATGAGTGCGATCACAGGCGACTCGCAGAGTCCGAGCTTTACGGCTACCGCCGCGCAGGCGGTTGCGCTGCTTCCGCTTGCAAGCGTGTATCCCGCGCCGCGCTCGTAGATTTCCACTCTAATTCTATGAGGGCTGATTCTCTGTATGAACTGCACGTTTGTGCGGTTTGGGAAAAGGCTGTGCGATTCCAATTTCGGACCAAGCCTGCAGGCTAGCGCCTTGTCTGGTTTCGGAGCATTCTCATCCAAGACCACCACGCAATGCGGATTGCCGACGGTTGCCGCTGCGAAATGCACCGTTTCACCATCCAACTCAAGCGTCTCGTGAAGCGCGATTCTATGCGGACCATTCACAGGAATTTCTGCACTGTCGAAAGAAACGTGTCCCATTTCGGCCTGAATTGCCTTGTCTGGATCAATGATTCTGCAACGAACGGGACCACCAAGCGTTGCCAGAACAAAAGGCTCGTCTTGTTTGACGATTCCGCAATCGAAAAGATAGCGTGCGAATATGCGAACGCCGTTGCCGCTCTTTTCCGCTTCGCTTCCGTCTGGATCCAGAATTCTGAACGCGCAGAATGCCTCTGGCTGTCCAAGCTGCTTGTAAAATTCGCTATCGGGCATGTATGGTCCGTAAAGAATTCCATCCGATCCGAGTCCGTAATGCGTATCGCAAAGAAGGCGTACGCGCCCCGAATTGATCTTTTCAGGGGTGGCCTCTTCACGGCACATCGGAATCAGATAGTCATTTCCGAGACCATGATACTTTCTGTACATGCCAGGCCCGAGTTTGATCTACGGAATCCTCCGCGCGGACGGCGGCCAAAGCGATCTTGCATCACGGGGCGTGCAGCTGCTGGCTGTTCAAGACCAAGCGCATACCACTGCTCGCCAAGGCCGGCGTTGGAAAAACGCTTCACGCGATTGTTCGCAAGATGCTCCCAATTCTGCGCTATGACGGGATCCTCCGTCTGCTTCTTGGCCTCAGCAAGAAGCGTCACCGCCTCGGTCAGCTTTTCCTGCTTCACGAGCAGCCATGAATAAGTCGCGTAGGCCAACTTGCCCTTTTCGTATTTGAAACGTGAAATGTTCTTGCGGAAGATTTTCTCAAGTGCGGCTATATCCTCCGGTGCCTTCTTCCACTGAAGAATCAACTTCATGCAAAGGAAGGAAGGATCTACGACAAATGCCTTTTCCATCAACGGACGTGCGGAATCGTAGTCCTTGATCTGATAGTACAATTGCGCCTTGAGCATGTCCGCCTGACGCGACGCCAGCGGATTCCAAAGATTGTATTTTCTGACGCCCTCCAAAGGAATCATCGCCTTCTTGATGTCCTCCGCGAGTTCCTCCTCCAGTTTGGCCGCCAGTTTCGGAGTGCCCTGCCCGCGCTGCACAAGCGTGTTCGCCTTGAGCTGCAGACGCTTCTGGGACTCCATAAGACTATTCTGGACGCCCATGAAGATGGCGTTAAGCTTCTTTCTGACAATCAGATTAATTGGAATAAGCACCACGAGCGCCGCGCCGAAGCACGCCAGGATTGCCCAACCCCAGTGTTCGCCTTCGCCTGCAGTCCAAGTGTAATACGCAGCGGCGGCAGCCGCAATTATCGCTAGCAGAAAACTCAGCATTGTCTCTAAATGTTGTTGTTTTGGATTATTTCTTTTTTGACGTCTTGTTCCGAGCAGTCATGTCCGGAATGAGTTCGATCTCGCCACGGACAGGATCGGCGGTATCCACACGGAACTGGCGCGTTTGCGTAATGTAAATCTGGTCGCCGGTTTTGATGTTCCTCCAGACGATTTTCAGATGGTCGAATTTCCATCCGCGCCCCAATTGCGGTTCATTCACGTAACCGATAAGACCATATTCGGGCATATAGACCTGACATCCGGCCTTGGTGATCTTGCAGATTTCGCCTGTCAGCGTGAAATCGCCCTTCTCGCGCAACTGCTGAATAATGTATCGTATCTTCATGCGGTCGCTTGCAGCGAATTCCGCCTGATCGCAATTGTATTCCTTCTGGCAGCAAAGCATGCCGATTTCCGCCACACGCTCCTCCGAGAAGGTGCGCCGACGCAGATCCGCAGCCAGAAGCTGCTGATGCACAAGAAGATCCGAATAGCGTCTGATGGGACTCGTGAAATGGCAGTAGTGCTCCTTGCCCAAACCGTAGTGGCCCATGCATTCGGGACCATAGTCGGCCCGCGGCAGGTGACGCAGAAAACTCATGTAGAGAACGTCTTTCAGAGGAGATTCCGCCGCCTGCCTCAGGAAGCGCACAATCGCTCCGCGCGTCGTCAGGTTCTTGACGGTTTTGCCAAGCATGATCGTCGCCGTTTCCGCGAACTCCTGCAGTTTTTCGGGATCAGGACACTGGTGGTTGCGGTACAGCCCTGCGAGATGCATTCTCTGCAACTCGTTGGCAATGCACTCGTTGGCCGCAAGCATGAACTCCTCCACCAGTTGATGGGATGGATTTTCGACATTCTCCTGAATTCCCATGATTCGCGATGGCTTCTCGCTGCAAACCACGCGAATTTCAGGCATCGCCATCGGCAGGAAACGCTCTTTCGTCATGCGTCTGTGACGCAGAAGCCGCGCGACATTCGCGAGTTTCTTCACGAGCTCGAGAACGCCCTCTTCCGCCTCGAACGTGCCGCCGTCCAGAAACGTCTGGACCTGCTCGTAGCAAAGACGCTGGCGCACGTTGATTGTCGTATGGCGGCGTTCCCACGAAATGATTTCGCCAGTATGTTCGTCTATGCGTATGAAAACGGAATGCGCCAATCTTGGCACGCCGGCCTGCAGGCTGCATTGGACATTCGCAAGAGCCTTCGGAAGCATGGGAAGCGTGCGGCCTGGCAGATAGGATGTGAAGACACGCTTTCGCGCCTCTTCGTCCAATCGAGCGCCTGGCCGGACATAGCATCCGACGTCGGCAATATGGACACCGACAACCACCTGACCGTTTTTGCCGGAGGGACTAATGGACAGCGCGTCGTCATAGTCTCTGGCATCAACAGGATCTATGGTGACGACGGTATCCTTCGTGCAATCCATTCTGCGCACTTGAATCGGCTTGAGCGCTTCCGCATACGCTTCGTCTTCCGCTGTATATGGCGCTGGAATGTCGTATTCGGCGACGATGGCGTCAAGATCTCCCGTGACATCGCCGCAGGCGCCAAGGCTTCCCGTCAGTTCGGCGAATGGAAGCCTGTCCGGCGGGAAATCGCCCTCGGGAATCGCCAAGGACGCCTGGCACCAGTTGCCTTCGCGCGGCTCGATGCCGCATGCACGGACGCTCTCGTCCGTAACCATCAGAAGATCTGGAAGTTCGTGTCGCAATGGACGGATTCCCCAATGATGTCCTTTCAAAGGCACAAGGCATCCGACCACGCGGCTGTAGCGTCTCTCCAAAATACGCTTGACATGCGCAACGGGACGTTCGGGATCGCTTTGCGGATCGACGACTACGAGAACCGTATCGCCTGTAATTCCACCGCCAAGCTTGCCAGGCGGCACAAAGAACGACTCGTTTCCTTCTGCGCGCACAAAGCCAAAGCCCTGCACATTCACCGAAAGAACGCCTGAAGCCTCCACGGCCTCACGCTGCGGCTTCCTGTCGCGACGTCTTCCGCTCACCCCCTCTCTCTCTTCGAACGTGACATGCTTCTTGTCCCGCTTGGATTTTTTGAAACTCTCCGCTTCGAACGCATCGCGTGTCATGTCGCGTTTCGTTCTGGAATTTCCCCTCGTCTTAAATGAATCCGACGCCTGATGGACAGGCATCCTTTCGTGTTTCTTAGCTTTCTTCATAATCATTTCCTTTTTGACATAGCGATATCGCCGCAATACCATCAGGTGCAGCTGGATACTAACCGCCGCCTGCCTCCTGAACGTCATGCATCTCGGCGCATGTTCTTAATATATCGCACCTATAGTACACTGTACACGCCCTCTCGAATGGAAATAAACAGAAATCGCGTGAAAAAAGCAGAGAAAATGATTGTGTTGCAAAGTCGTAGTTGCTTTATATTAACGCATATCGCGGATGGCGCGGCTGTTTTCAGGACGCCATCCTTTGAAATTACGGACCGATTTCAGAAAAGGACTCCACCGAATTAAAACACGCCACTGTTTGAAAATTTCCGAACCTACTTTAACTTATGTCAATATAATAAATTTCAAGCCAAATAGATGAACAGCAAATATCAAAGATTAGCCGAACAGATAGAACTCGCGATTTTGCGTGGCGAATATCCTGTTGACAGTTTTCTGCCTGGCGAACGCACGTTGGGCGAGAGATACAAGCTCAGCCGCGTTACAGTGCGCAGCGCCCTCGACCTTCTGACGGTCAAGCGTCTGATCACGCCCATTGCGGCCCGTGGCTACAAGGTCCTGTGCCGCGCAGAGGCCTCTTCCACAAACCGCAGCCATCTCATCGGAGCGATTTTCCCTGGCTACAAGAAGTTCGACACAGCTGTTCCGCACTATCTTGTCGGACAACTGACCGAGGGAGTCCAGAACAGCGACTACAGCCTGCTAATCGATGAATCCGCCGACCTGCCTGCCACTGAACGCGAATGCATCCAGAAAATGATCAGACGCAATGTGGAGGCACTTGCCATAATGCCTGCTTTCAGCGGCGGTGCATTGAAAGCCTCTATCAACAATACGGGTAACTACTCGCTCTTCAAGGAACTATACGACAATGGCCTGCCTATCGTGCTTATGGACCGCCACTTGAATGGCACTGGCCTGCCTGGAGTCTACAACGATGACGTAGCAGGCGGCGCCTTGCAGGCAGAATACATGCTGAAACGCGGCTTCTCACAGATCATCTATTTCATGGCCCACGACAACCATGTGGACTATCTGCGCTATACGGGATACTGCAACGCTATGAGACAGGCGGGACTTGCACCGCTCTCCATCACACCATCCGATTTCTGCAACACATCCGCATGGAACGTCCCATGCGAACGGCATGAGAAGGAACTGCAGGTTATCTTTCCGCTTATAAACCAGGACACCGCGCTGGTCTGCTCATGCTTTTTGGCCCCAGCACTTGACAAGGCCTTCCCAAACCATCGATACGGCAAACATCGCGTGGAATGGATCTGCTACGACTATACCGCAGATCATCTTGGAACAAATATCATGCCGTATCCATGCGCCCTGCGACCAATCGACAAAATAGGCAGACTGGCAACGGAAAAACTTCTGAAACTGCTTGCAGGAGACAAATCGGCAGCGACAGAGGAATTCATCCCGCCTGTCATTGACACCACCGCCCACGAAACGCGCCTGTGGTAAGCTTTCAAGAACGGAAATCCTAAACCTGAATCCGCTCGGATTCAGGATGAAACCATACGCATCTACAGCAACGATGCCATGTAGAGGGGCAAGAATGCTATTCCGTTTTCCTCTTTGTAGTCGGAGGAATGTATTAAAATCGGCGATGATATCTGATCCTGGTATTTTACCATGAATTTCCGCAATGAAGAGAATGTATAATATGGACCAGATTTTACCTCCACGGGAATGACATTATGCCTATTTGTAACTGTGTTCTTATGTATTAGGAAATCTATCTCTATGCAATCCTTTGAATCGTTCTTTGAATACGAGGAGAAAAAATAAAGCGGTTTTCCAGAAGTTCTAAAGCTCTGCGCAACAATGTTCTCTGTTAGCATTCCCTTGTTGATTTCAAGTTTGTCGAGAATTATCTTTCTGTATATCTCCTGAATAGACTCCTTGCTATATCCAAATACCTGCGTAACAAGAAGTCCCGTATCACCCATATAGCATTTGAACGTCGAATCATCCGAACTTAGCGCCAATGCAACGCCTGGCTCTGTTGCACGATAGCAGATGTTTACAACCATTGACTCTTCCAGCCATTTGAATGAACTTTCATAATCTCTGTATCTGGAACCTTGCTTCATTTCCGACAGCTTGAATTTCCTTTCATGCTTCTGCAACTGTCCTGGAATGGAATCAAAAATCCTAAGGATTTTCGTCTCGCTTCCTGTTGCATATTTTTGAATATCCGAACGATACAATTCAAGAATATCATGCTTTATCTGCTCCGTGCGCATAATGTCCTTTGAATCGGAATATTCCGCGACAGCCTGCGGCATCCCCCCTACAAGCATGTATTGCCGAAAGCAATCCATCGCTTTTCGATGCAAAGCGTTTCCCAGCGGTATGCGATTGTCAAAACAATGTCGGATATATGCCATAAGCGGTTCTTCACCAATAGCCCATAAAAACTCCTCAAAATCCATGGGATACATTTTCAAGTGACGTTCTTCGGATGGTATCAGTATCCCCTTCACATTTTTTCGGATACTGACCAATGATCCCGTTTCTATGTAATCAAAACGGCCATCGGCAACAAGATGCTTTATCAACGCCCTAGCCTGGGGAAAGAACTGTATTTCATCAAAGATAATGAGCGATTTCCGCTCCTTTAATGATACTCTATAATATGCGCTGAGGTGTAAAAACAATGAATCAAGATCTGTGGAATAATTCTGAAAATAACCAACTACATCCATGCTGACATGCGAAAAATCTATGAGCAGATAGGAGTCATATTCTTTCTGCGCGAATTCCTTAACTATATAGCTCTTGCCTATGCGACGTGCTCCGTCAACAAGCAATGCAACCCGACCATGCTCGTCTCTCTTCCATTTTAACAATGAATCATAAATTTTCCTACGCATTTTCCCATTCCTGTTGCTTTGCCAAGAAATCCTATGTACTTTCACATAATTTACACCATTCCACAATTTTTACAACATTCAATACTACACCATTCCAT
>JAKSPA010000055.1 GCA_024405235.1 Lentisphaeria bacterium | reverse complement strand
AGGCGCAATCTCACGACTCATCGAAATGGGAGTCGAAGGATTTCTTATTTCGTCCGCGCTTCTCGCCGTCGCATCGCAGCGACTCGTCCGAAGAATCTGCCCCGAATGCCATGGCAAAGGCTGGATCGGAGATCCCACGCCGGAAGAACCACGCGGGAAACGCTGCAGAAACTGCATGGGTTCGGGATACCGCGGCCGTATCGCTATCTTCGAACTGATGGTCATCAACGACGAACTCAGAGCAGCCATCAATTCACGTCAAGATACTTCCGTATTGAACCAGATCGCAAAGAAAAACGGCATGCGCTCACTGAAAGAAGACGGCGACCTCAAGGTCCAGAAAGGCCTCACGACCGATTCGGAAGTCATGAGAGTCTGCCAGCTCGATCTCGCGGATCTCTGACGATTGTTCATCCACCCGTCTTCGTTTGACACGACTGACACAACGAAGACGGGACAAGAAAATATATAAAAAAACGCCAATTTGACAACAAAAAATCTCTTTGAGCGGTTAAATTAAGGTGGCAATGACCCTTTTTCTAGGGAGAGCAACTGCAACCTTAACACAAAAACAGGATTAGTTCCCATGGTAAATGATTACATTGCCAAGTTTATGGATTCCTTCCCCCATGAAGCGCTCACCTTCAACGACGTCTCCATGGAGGTCTATTACGCGGATTTTCTCCCTGGCGAAGCGACTACTGGCTCGCAATTCAGCCGAAACATCTCCCTTAATCTGCCATTCATCTCCGCGGCCATGGACACCGTGACCGAACACAAAATGGCAATCGCGATGGCCAAGCTCGGAGGCATCGGCGTCATTCACAAGAATCTTACAGCGGCCCAGCAGGCTGCGGAAGCCGCCGCCGTCAAACATTATCTCAACGGCATCATCGAAAATCCCGTCACTTTCCAAAAAGGCCAGAAGGTCTACGAAATCATCGCGGAAAGAGCAAACAAAAACTATAAATTCAACGGGTTCCCGATTATCGACGAAAACGGAAAACTCTGCGGATTGTTCACGAACCGCGACCAGAAATTCATCACCGACTACGATATTCCAGTCGAGTCCGTCATGACCACGAAGCTCATCACTGCTCCCAAGGGAACAGATATGCAGACCGCTTTCAAAATCATGCTGGACAACAAAATCGGCAAGCTCCCGCTTGTCGATGAAGAAGGCAAACTCGCAGGACTCTACAGCCTCCAGGATGTCCGCACGCTCATCGAGAAGATGGAACCGAACTACAATCGCGACGCACAGCACCGCCTGCGCGTCGCCGCGGCCGTCGGCATCTTCGACATGGAACGCATCGAGGCCCTCGTCAACGTCGGAACAGATGCGCTTATCGTCGACTCCGCCCACGGACATTCCAAGAACGTCATGGAGACCGTCCGCGAAATCAAGCGACAGTTCCCGCAGGTCGACGTGGTCGCCGGCAATGTCTGCACAGCCGAAGGCGCACGCGCCATGCTTGAATGCGGCGCCGACGCTGTCAAGGTCGGAATCGGCCCTGGTTCGATATGCACCACGCGTGTCGTCGCTGGCGTCGGCATCCCGCAGCTCACGGCAATCTACAATGCATACAAGGGCGTCGGCGACGAAATTCCAATCATCGCAGACGGCGGCATCGCGCATTCGGGAGACATCGCGAAGGCTCTCGCGGTCGGCGCACGCACCGTCATGATGGGTTCTGCTCTCGCAGGCACAGAAGAATGCCCTGGCGAACGCATCCTGCATCAGGGACGTACCTATGTCATCTATCGCGGCATGGGATCCGTCGACGCAATGCGTCATGGAAAAGGCTCGCGCGAAAGATATGGTGTCTCCGCCGAAACATCCGAATCCAAACTCGTCCCGCAGGGCATCGAAGGCATGATTCCGTTCCGCGGCTCCGTCGCAGATGTCGTAAACCAGTTCACTGGCGGCCTCCGCTTCTCTCTCGGCTATCTCGGCGCAAGAACCATTCCTGAACTGCAGGAACACGCAAGATTCTGGAGAATCAGCGCAGCAGGACTTCAGGAGGCACATCCACACAATGTCATCATGCAGAAGGATGCCCCGAACTACTCCGCATCCTGACGAATAATCTGCTTTCACAAATCGGATTCCAGTCCGGCGCAACGCTCCAACGATGTGCCGGACTCGCCTGACGACACAACTCGCCAATCTCAAAAAACAAAAGACATTCAATTGATGCTTTTCAATTCTTCTTTTTTCTTCTCAAAAATGAGAAAAAGGGAGAAAAATCAAAAAAAATCAAAAAAAAATGCCTTTTGGGCGATTTTTTTCGCTCTTTTAACTTGAATTGCGCGAAAAAAAAAGTATGTTAGCGCATACTACTGTTTAAACAACATTCTTCATCGGACTTCTTTCACCAAAATCACGCGATTTTGATGTCTGATTTTCCGCGAAAATTCCAGAAACATGGCCAAAAACGAAAGATTCCTAACCGTGGACATAGGCGCGACTGCCATCAAACTCGGCGAATTCGAGATTGATGGAAACGGTGCCGTCCAAATGACTGCGTTCGCACACCGCGAATACGAAGAGGAACTCTCCGATGACAACCGAATCAACGTCATTGAAGGCGTCCTGAGGCAGATGCTTCTGGAAGCGGATATCCATACGAGAAGAACGCTTCTCTCCGTTTCCGGACAGACAGCGCTGATCCGCTTCGGACAGATTGCTAATTTCAAAAACGACCGCAAGCAGATTAGACAGCTGGCGGAATTCGAAGCCAAGCGAAACATCCCATTCGCGCAGGACGAAATCAGTCTTGATTTCCAGCTCATCGCAGGAAACGAGAACGAAGAGGGTATGATGGATTCGCTTGACGTCCTCTCCGTAGTCGTCAAGAAAGATATTGTCGAACAGTTCATCGGCGCAGTCAGAGAGGTTGGTCTTCTGCCTATCCTCGTCGATGTGGCTCCAGTCGCATGCTACAACGCGGCACGCGCAAACGGTCTTGGAGAAAAAGGCAGCGTCATGATCGTATCCATCGGCGGACGCTCCACAAACCTCCTCTTCCTCGAAGGAAACAGATTCTTCGCGAGAACGATTCCAATCGCCGGACACACTATCACTCAGCAGATCGCACGTAAGTTCTCCATCGGACAGCCCGAGGCGGAGGAACTGAAACGCAGACACGGATTCGTCGCAAAGACCGATGACGAAACAGGCACAGAGGCAACCAGCGATGTGTCTAAAATCGTCCGCAACGTCATGCGTCGTCTCTATGGTGAAATCTCACGTTCAATCTCCATCTACAAGGCACAGCAGCATGGCGGAGACATCACCAAGATCTATCTGACCGGCGGTTCAACGATTCTCACCTACTGCGACCAGTTCTTCGAAGAGAAATTCGGTCTCCCAGTGGAATATTTCAATCCGCTTACCTGCATGATGCTCAATCCAAGCATCGACAAACAGCGTCTCTCCGAAGTCGCGCATACTTTCTCGGAAACTATCGGTCTTGCGCTTCGCTATACAAGCACATGCCCTATCGAAATCAACCTGCTGCCGAAGGAAATCGCTCACCAGCAGTCGCTCGTCTACAAGAAACCGTATTTCGTGGCGTCCATGGTTGCAATTCTCGTGATGTTCTTCATCATCCAGGAGAGTTTCAAATTCAGTCTGGGCGAATCCAACAAACAGCTTGATCTCTACAAAACCGAACGCGCCAAGTTCGAACCTGCATACAATGAGATCAAAGCCGCCATCGGCGAAGCGGATGGCGCTCTCTCTCAAGTCGAAGAGGTCAAGACTTTCCTTATGCAAAGAGCAAAATGGCCTCTCGTCATCGAAGAAATCTTCCGCGCAAAACCGGATAATGTCTGGATCGACTCCATCACTCCCATCTTCGGCGAAGTAATGCCGATTGAAAAGACGAGCATCGTCGAAGAAGAATCTGGTGCAATGAGCGGCGATATGTTCGGAATGGGCATGGAAATGGGTATGATGTCCATGGATGGCGGAATGGGAATGGATGGTATGATGGGCGGCGCTGGATTGCCTTCTCCGACCACCATCGGCGGTCTTTCCATCATCGCTCACACCATCAGTCTCTATGGAAACAATGTCGGCCGTGATCCACAGCTCGCCGCAGAGCCCGTCTATCCGTTCGAAGTCCCTGAGAAGAGCGCCGATGAAGAAGGCGATGAAACCGAAACGGCATACGACGCCGACGGAAACGAAGTGGAAGTCGCGAAGAAGGACGATGCTCATCTGGATCAGTCCGGAAATCTTCTCTTCCTCAGAAATCTCAAAAAATCCGCTCTCTTCAGCGATGAAGAAGAGTTCACTGCCACTGTTTCACGCCAGAAGAGCGAAATGCTCGAAAATGGCTCGGACTTTGAAATCCAGCTGAAATTCAATCTGCCACTTGAAGCGGTTCCATGGAGCGATGCCATGAACAACGAAGGCGGCATGGGCGGCAGAATGGGTGGAATGGGCGGCGCCATGGGCGGCATGGGCGGCGGCAAGGGCGGCGCTCTTGATTAATTCTTAACGGATGCCTAATTAACTGACATAATTTCTTTTTCGACAAATGAACTTGCTCAAGAAACATTGGGGTATCCTGCTTTGCGCGGTCATCTTTCTCGCAGCACTGACACTCATGCTGATCAAGACTCTTGATCTAAGCAAACAATACAAGGAGTCGGTCGCAGATCTCGACTCCCAGAGACAGTGGTTCGCCACCCTCAACAACGATGGATGGAGAGTCACCAAAGCAGCCAACGGCGAATTGGAAAACGTCCTCATCGCCGAACAGAACAGAGATCTGGCGGTCGGACACTACAATTCGCTAAAGAAAGAACTCTATCAGCGTTTCTCCTTCGAGCCGCAGATTCCGCCAAACGCAACGCGTGCAGCAGAAGAACTCGACAGAAGACTCAGCCAGCTTACGGATACCGCTCTCGTCACCTATAAAATGGATTTCGGTGATGAAATCGGCGGGAAACTCGCGGAAATCAACTCCAGCGACCAGGAACTCTCCACCGAAGATTTCAAACCGATCTTCAGACAGCTGATGATCTATGAGATGATGGTTCAGCATCTTGGACGCGCTGGCGTGAAAGTCGTCAACGCACTTGACTTCCCACGTTCTCTGACACCGGAAGAAGACGGCGACCACACCATCACTCCTGTTGTCATCGACTTCGAAGGCGACTCCAAGACAGTTCAGACCCTGCTGAACAATCTGACGAATGACAGACACATGCTTTTCATCATCAGAAACATCTCCTTCGATGCAGTCAGCGCCGAACAGCCCGCGATGGAATTCACACAGGTTGCGCTTCTCAGACGACAGATGCTCGACGCCAAGAAAGCGGAAATGCTAAACGGCCGAAGCGGTGTGACAGATGGTTTCAGCAGAAGCGACAGAAACGACACTTCGACACGTGCAAACCGCAGATCCTCGCGCAAAAACGATAGCGCAATGGATGCCAAGAGCACGCGCGGTTCGTCAAGAAAATCACGCAAAAAAGATGATTCCGGTGTTGGTTCAACAAGACTCGGCAGAGGTGCATCAGGCTATGGTCTTGATGGCGGAATCGCCGGCCTGCTCAACATCGATGAAAACCTTCTTCATTACGAAGACCCAAAACGCCAGGATAATCTGGTATTCCGCACACCGCGCACATTGTCGGTTGAACTCACTCTGGATCTGATTGAAATGAATCCTCCAGAAGAGGAAAGTGAATCTACCGAAGGAGAGACTCCATCGGAGGAGTAAACGAAAAATCGACATTGCCGTTGTAACCATTTTTGAATATCAAGCAAACAGAGAAGGGTAAAAAGTGGACTTCCTCATTCGACATTACGAAAAGCTGATTCTCGTGGTCTGCCTGCTTCTGCTGCTTTGGAGTCTTCATGTCGTTTCCCAAAGCCAGGCCAAGTCTCAGGACGCCAGTAAAAACATTCCCAACGAACTGCAAGGTATCGTGAAAAGCGACAACCTTGTGGAGGAATTGAACACAGAGAGTTTTGAATCGCTGGACTCGTTGCTTAGCGGACGAATGACGCAAGTCAGCCTGCTGACATCCCCCAACGGCCTTCAAAAGAGCGGTCTGCTCGAAGGCGGAAAGTTCGTAGTCTGCAAAAAACGCGACTGCGGATACATCCTGCCCTTCAATACCGATGTCTGCCCATGGTGCAAAACTCCTCAGGAAGTCGTTGGTCCGGAAACTCTGGACACCGACGATCTTGACATGGATGGCATTCCGGATCTCTTCGAAAAGGATACGACATTCCTTCACTATCGCTATCGCTTTGATGCGATGGAAGATTTTGATGGAGACGGATTCACAAACCTTGAAGAATATCGCGCAGGAACCGAACTCGACAACGAGAAGTCTCGCCCTGCCCTCGCATATCTGCTGCGCGTTGAAAAAGCTTCCCAAAACGAATTCCCGCTTACTCTGAACAGAATCAAGCAGAATGGTTCTTCAGATTCCAAAGACTGGAAAGCATCATTCAGAGTTGACGGCGACACGAGAACTCAAGACGTCAAGCTTGGTGGCGTTGTTCCAAAACTCAAGGGTTATACACTCACAGAATTCTCTGATGATATGCAGAGCGTCACGATTTCCAACGGAAACAAGAAATACACGCTCGTCGCAGGTGGAGAAAGAATCAAGGAAGAAAGCTATGCTATCACTCTGCGATTCCTTGGAAACCACATTTTCAGAGGACCAGAGAGAAAAACCGATATCGAAACTCTTCTGAAAGAGGCTGAACCAGATCTTCGTGATCCGCGCGAAATCCGCAAACAGCAACAGCAGGAGATGCTTCGACGCACCATGGGTAACGGCATGATGGCTGGTCAGGGAATGACAGGAAACATGATGGATGGACAGAATTTCAATTCCTTCAATTTCCAGCAGGTCTTCGACGTCACCATTGGCGATATCTTCGCTCTTAAACTTGCTCCGACCTACGGAAATTCAATGACTGGAAACGGCGGCATGTCTGGCATGTCTCCGTCAAGACCCAGCCGCGGCGCCTCCCTCGGAATGGGTGGAGATTATTCTTCCACATCAACTGCGGAATATTTCGATGACGAGACGACAAAGGACATCATTGAATATTATCAGCTTCTCGAAATCGTCCCGCCGGTAGCCGAAGGCGCAAAACCCATCATTCGCGTCCAGCAGCTTGTGGATCAGTTCGGCACTCCTAAGGGCGAGCCAATTGAAATCCAGCATCTTGACACTGTTCCCTATTTCCAGCCGCTTGGCACAGCTGATGACGAACCCAATCATGACTACATGCCGCAGACTTCCGCACGCGGAGGCAATGGCTTCGGCATGGAAGGCTGAATGCCTGGAATGCCCGGAATGCGATAAATTTCGTAAAACACAATGGAAATTGGTCGCCAATGACCAGTTTCCAATCATTAGACCATTTTTTGAATAAGTAATTAGTACAAACAAACCCAACCCAAAGGCGGCGAAATCAAAATTGATCTAAGAAATCAATGAGATGAAGCCAGATGCAAGTCTATGACTAAGCAAAAGAAAAACCTTGAAGTAACGAGTTCCCTGCGAGCTCTCCTTGGTGCAATCTTCCTGATTGCTGCTGTGCCATTCTCTATGAGTGCACAAGATGCCGACATCCAAAACCAGGAAGCCGCGCTTGTGCGTGACGAAATGGCGGCGAAAAATCTAGAAGGTGACGAAAAATTCGAAAGTGGAATCATCAAGTACAGCCAGTGGCTCAACAACCAGACCAGCACTTCACTGTTCGAGCGTATCGACAGCAAGTTCGGTCTGATCGAAAACCGCTTGGGCGAAATTGAGAATGCACTCGCCGACAAGAACACCGCAGAAGTCGCAAGACTTCTTGACATCGGCAAAGAAGAATCGCACGTCTATCTCAATACACTGACCAGCGATATCGGCAACATTCTCGGAATCCTCCAGAATAGAAACGCTGATGGTGACGAACGCTTCGCGACAATCGAAACGCTGTCCAAAAAGCTCAACGACACTCAGGCAAACATTGATGCCAAACGTGGCGAATACACTTCTTTGACCGCTGCTCTTAAGAAGGAAGCCGAAATCCAGAAATCCGACGCAGACATCAGTGATGCAGAGGCAAAACTGGCTGAAGCGACCGAACGCTACTACTCCTCGGCGGCTGTCTATAGCGAAGGCAATCTCGAACTGGCCAAGAAGGCTGCGTTCGAAGCTCAGGACAATCTGCTCGCCGCTACCGAAGTTCTGATTGGACAGTACTCCGACGGAGTCTTCGCCAACGAAAAGGCAGAAGACAATCTCCGCAAGGCAGCTGTTTTGCGCGTCCAGATTCAGTCCAGACTGGCTGAAATCTTCTCCCTCATGGGCCAGAAGAATCCCGACCAGGGCCGCAATTACCTCAGCGCAGCAATTCGTGAACTCAATATCGCCTTCAAGAAAGAGAATATGGAAGAAGACTCCATGGCTCTTGAGGAAGACCTTCAGTTTGCTGACGAACTCGATCTCAACGATCACTACGACATCGAATTGAAGCTGGCCGAGAACTGCGCAAAGTCCGACTATGTGATTCCTCCACTCGCGGAAGATCGCATGAAGAAGGAAGTCGTCGTCCTGCAGGGTGTTCGTGAAGAGACCACCATCCGTTCCCTCTCTTCCGTCAACAATCTTATCCCAGACCTCGCGGAACATGATCTCAATGTCCGCCTCGCTCTGAAACAGGGACAGGTCTATCTGCAGAATGGCCGCTATGCTCAGGCTCGCGAATGCTTCGAGCAGGCTCTCGTCGAAGATCCTTATTGCCTGGCCGCAATCCGCGCCCTCGCGAAGATCGACGAAACCATGGCTTCCGCAGCAAACGAAAAGCTCGAAACCATCATCAAAGACCGCATGGCTGAAGTCCGCTGGAAGTGGTCTGACCCTGTCACTCCCCTTATGGCTGGTTCCGCCGACAGCGCTTCCTCTCAGACCATCCGCAAGAACGATGACATCCAGGGCATCAACAAGCGCCTTGACGACATCGTCATCCAGAATCTTGTCATTGACAACGAAAAACTGAAGGACGTCCTTACCGAAATCCTGCCCCGCGAAATCAAGAAGGCAGATCCCGAAGGCATTGGCATCAACATCGTTCCAATGCTTGTTCCTATGGCCGAT
>JAKSPA010000054.1 GCA_024405235.1 Lentisphaeria bacterium | reverse complement strand
CAGACGGATGACATCCTTTACTTCGCGGCAGCCTATTGGATCGAGTCCGCTGGTCGGCTCGTCGAGAATGACGAGATCAGGGTCGTTGACGAGGGCCTGCGCAAGGCCGATTCGTCTTGCCATTCCCTTTGAGAATTCGCCGACGGGACGATCGACAGCATGTGCCAGACCGACCATTACGAGAAGCTGTCCGGCGCGTTCCTTGCGGCGTTCGGCATCTAGTCCGAAGAGTGCGCCGTAGAAATCGAGGGTTTCGAAAGCTGTCAGATACTTGTAGAGGTAAGTCTCCTCGGGGAGATATCCGATGCGGCTCTTGATGGAGACGTTCTGCGGATCCTGTCCGAAGACGCGCAGTTCACCGCGAGTAGGATAGAGCAGACCGAGAATCATCTTGATCGTGGTGGATTTTCCGGAACCATTCGGTCCGAGCAGGCCAAACACTTCGCCTTTCTTGATAGAAAGATCAAGTCCATTGACGGCGCGTGCCTTCGGACGATTCCAGAAATCCTTGAAGATTTTGGTCAGACCTACTGCCTCTACCACCAGTTCTTCTTTGTTTTCCTCTGCCATAAAACGATTTTCCTTGTTTGGTTCAGTTTGCAAATTCCACTACTGCGCATTCGCTTCGGGAGCGGCGCCGAGCGCCTCGCCCGAGCGGACCAGACGCGCACTATTGAAGATCACCAGCAAGCTGGAGATCGTATGGATGAGCGCGGCACCGATCGGTCCCAAATCGCCTGCGATGGCGAAATAGACGCCGACAGTGATGAACGAGAGTCCGATTGCGAGATTCTGATTCATGAGAAGACGTGTGCGGCGTGCAAGACCGATGAAGAACGGGATGCGTCGCAAATCGTTGTTCATCAGAGCGATGGAAGCCGACTGAACAGCGATGTCGCTACCGAAGGCTCCCATTGCCATGCCGATGTCACCAGCGGCAAGTGCAGGAGCGTCGTTGACACCATCGCCGACGACGGCCACGATGTTTCCGCTCTTCTTGAGTTCGCCGACGACCTTCGCCTTTTCTTCAGGGAGGCATCCTGCATAGACTTCCGTAATGCCGATCTTCTCGGCGACCACATTGGCGACCTGCTGGTTGTCACCAGTGACCATGCAGCAATGCTCGACGCCCATGTCCTTGAGGTTCTGAACCGCCTCTGGAGTCACGCTGCGGATTGCATCCTGCAGACCGATCCAGCCAAGAGGCTTGCCCTCAGACGCGACGCATACGATCGACATGCCTTCCTTCTCGGTCTTCTGACGGCTCTCCTCGAGCTTCGAGACGTCAATTCCCATTTCGGAAAGCCATGAGAAGCGTCCGACAAAGCATTTCTTGCCATCGACCGTCGCCGCGACACCTTTACCAGCGACTTCTTCGTATTGGTCTGGCACCACGACATCAATGCCGACCTTTTCGGCGAGTTTCTTGATCGCGACAGCCGTCGGGTGGTTGGAGTGGTGTTCAACGGAAACGGCCACCTGAACCAATTCCGCCAAATCGCCATCGGAAACGGGTTCCAGACGGGAGACTTCCAGATTGCCTTCGGTCAGCGTACCAGTCTTATCGAAGATGATCGCCTTGATCTTCGCGACAAGTTCGATCTGCGAGACGTCCTTGATCAGAATGCCAAGGCGGGACGCTGCGGAAATTGCGGCGATGACCGCCGACGGATGCGCCAGAACCAGTGCTGCGGGAACCGCCATGACAAGCACTGCGATGACGCGGCTCATGTCCTTCGTGATGAACCATGTAAGTCCTGCGATCATCAGAACGACGGGAGTGTAGTATCCGATGTACTGGTCGATCATGCGCTGAATCGGCATCTTGGACTGTTCGGCGTCGGCAATCAGATTGCGGACCTTGCCGAGAGTGGTGTCGGTGCCCTTGCGTGTGACTTTGAACTCGACAAGACCAGTCAAGTTGAGCGTACCAGCATACACTTCGTCGCCGATGTTCTTGTCGGTCGGAAGAGATTCACCAGTGATCGAGGCCTGGTTGACGGTGGAGTTGCCTTTGCTGATCTTGCCGTCCGCAGGGAAATTCTCGCCAGGACGGACGCGGCAGATGTCTCCGATGTTCAAATCACGGATGGCGTCGCACTCCTCTTCGGAGCCGTCTTCCTTGACGCGTCGTGCGGTTCTAGGCGTCATGCGGACGACGGCTTCGATGGCCGCTTCCGCGCCGATTGCGGTGCGCTTTTCAATGGTGATTGAAATCAGCATGAAGAATGCGACGGCGCCTGCGGTGCGGTAGTTCGATGGTCCCGAAGCGAAAGCGCCGAGAAGCGCCAGAGCGACGAGTTCGTTCATGCCGACCTTGCCACGGCAGAGATCGCGTCCTGCCTCCCAGAAGATTGGCACGGAGAGAATGACTGCACCGACAAGTGCAAACAAATTCATAGAGAACTGGTCGATCCTGCCCGCGAAGAAAACAGACGCGAGATAAGAATCCAGCACCAGCATGCCACCGAAAAGCGCGGCACCCAGTCGCCCCATGTCGGATTTCGTCACTTTCGTGACGGAAGTGCGGGGCTGTTTGTTCGTTTGTTCTTCCATAATGACGTTATGCTTCTAAAATGATTTCGTGCGGATTACTCCATTCCAGCCTGTGCGGAAGCAGGTTCGCCCTCTTCCTCCGTAACGGTAACCGCGGCATTCTTCGGCGGTTCTGGAATCTGCGCGATCTGCAGGCGGAGTTCCTGCTTTCCGTCCTTGCCCTTCTGATGAAGCACGTACTTGTTCGGAACATTGGCAAGCATTTCACCGAGGGCATCAGCATAGAGAACGGTCATCGTCGAACGCGGATTCTGCTTGAACTCCCTCTGGATGGACTGGAAGTACTGCGCCTGCGCCTGAAGCTTGCTGACCACAGTCTCCTGATAGGCCTTCGCTTCGTTGACAAGACGGTCGCTTGTCGCGACGGCCTGCGTCATGACTTGATTGGCTTCCGTTTCGGCGCGCTGAATCATCGTCTGGCGGTTGCGCTCGCTTGCGTTGACTTGATTGAATGCCTGAAGAGCGGCAGTCGGCGGCTGATAGAGGCCGACCAGAGTGACTGTCTGCAATTCAATGCCAAGACCAACTTCATCGACCATCTTCATGAGGCGCCCGCGAACACGGTCCTCAATGCGAACGGTCTCCTGAGCGCCCTGCTCGTCCTCCACGACCTTGCTGGCGCGGATGAGATCTTCCGTCGTCCAGCAGGCGGTTTCCGCAAGAACTGCATCGGCAAGAAGATTGCGGATGATGAGTTCATGTCCGCGGAGACGGTCCTTCGCCTTGACCTGCTCGGAGGACGGCAGATAGAACGACTCAGTCGTCTTTGTGTCGTCGTAGAAGTTCAGATAGTAGTCGGCCGCATTGTCCACGCGATACGAGACCACCCATTCCGCGTGGAAGATGTGCATGTCGCCTGCAACGAGATATCCATCCACGCCGTTTCTGAGTTCACGTGCGGCCGCGCCCATCATCTGTCCCGTCGGGCTGACCCACGCCTTGACGGTGGATCCAGTGGAAACCGAGACGGACTTGTTTGCGGGGACCATGATCACTTCGTCAATGGGATATGGATATGACCAATACCACTTTCCGCTTTGGAGGATTGGCGAGTCGCCAGTGTCTCCTGCGTGCTTCTGCAGAACGCCGAAGCGCAGCTGCATGGCTTCGTAGTGGTCGTGGACGCGGAAGGTTCCGCTGAAGATGAAATAGTAAGCGAAGGCGCCGATGATGAGTGCAAGGAAGCAGAAGAAGAGGATGCGGAGCATCCGAGTCAAACTGGCAAGACCAGTTCCCGGAGTCGCTTCATTGGGGAGTTTGCTGTCGTATTCCATGGTGTTTTCTCCGTGGAAAAGCCTTCTACTCGACGCCTGGAATCTGCTTCAGCGCTTCTGGAGCCAGCAGATTGAAAGGTGCGGTCGTCGTATCGAGAATGAGCGTGTCCTTCTCGCCGAGAGAGCCTTTCAGCGCATCCAGATTGCGGAGGAAACTGGCCAGTTCGGGATTCTGTGCGAAAACGCGATAGGCCTCTGCCGCCTTTGCATCGCCTTCGCCCTTGATCTTCGTGGCTTCAGCCTGTGCCATTGCAAGAAGCTTCTGGGCCTTGGTGTTCGCATCGCTGCGGATCTTTTCAGCCTCGGCCTGTCCTTCCATCTCGAACTTCTTGGCCTTGGCCTCGCGCTCGGAAACCATTGCCGCAAAGATGTTCTGCGTGACGGCGGCAGGGAAGCCAAGCTGACGGAATCCGATGCGGACGATGTCGATACCGAACTGCTTCAGCACGCTGTCGTGGATGGCGGCGCGCATCTCGTCTTCGATCTTTTCAAGAACGCTTGCGCCATCGCGTTCGGAAACCATTGAGGAGAATGCGTATCTGGAGATGATGGCGGAACGCGCGCCGCGGACTTCGTCGGAGAGCTTCCGTTCGGCGGCGTCGGTTGAATCCAGAGAGCGGAGGAACACCTTCGGATCGCCGACCTTCCAGAGGACGTATGTGGAGATGACGATCTGCTGGTTGTCGCTCGTCATGTACTGCTCGTCATGTCCGACGGCCAGTTCGTAGCACTGGATTCGCTTGTCGTGGCGCCAGATGGAATTGATGAAAGGCCAGCGGAAATGCAATCCGCTGCCGTATTCGACCAGTTCTCCCGAATAGGTCTTCAGGAGGGCGTATTCGGTCTCCTTCACCTGGAAGGTGACCATCACAACAATGAATATTGCAACAACAACCAGGACCAGAAGAACCACCGGCCAGTGTTTTGAAATCAGTTTCTGCTGTTTCTCGTCTTTCATAATCGTATCTTTTTTTGTTGATGATTCAATCAAAAGGGGTTTTCTATTCGGAAAGGTTCAGATCAAGAAGATTGTTCTTGACCTTTCGCTCAAGATTCAGCCAAAGCACTTCGTCGGAAGCGTTGCCCGTGACGACGAACTTGCGCACGAGACTGCCTTCCGCCTCGAATACATCGTAGTAGCTGTTGAGCATATACTGCTTCGGAGCGGCTCTGTAGCAGAGAATCTGTCCCGCATAGCGCTTTGCCTTCGCCTCGGCCGAAACGATTGCGTTCTCCTTGTATGAATTTGCACTGTTCAGAATCTGGTGGCGGAGCGATTCGGAGATGACGTCGTTGCTGTTGGCAAAGGTCTTTGCGTCCTGAATCATGCGCTTCTTGTCAACCGTCGCGCCAGTGATTCGGTCGAAGGACTCTCCGACGCCGAATGGCGGATGCAGTCCAGTCAACGCGACGAAGACGACATCCACGCCAAGATCCAGTTCGTCTGCTGCTCGCTGGATGCGTTGCTTCAGGATATCCATGGCCTCTCCACGGCCCGGTCCGAGCAGATCGTCCCAATCGCAGTGGATGAAATACTCAAGCAATTCGCGCTGACCGATGTTCTTGAGGATTTCGCCTGCATTGCGGTTCAGGTAGGCATATTTATATAGGTCTTTGACGCGGAAGAAAAGCGGAATGTGCGCGCTGAAGAGTCCGACGCCCTGCTGTCCGAGCTGATTTCCGCTTGCCTGAACGTCGAGATTCATGCGTTCGACGTTCTTCGCGCCGACAAGGAACTGCGCCTCGCCTTCGTGGTCCTCTTCAACGGTCCATAGAACGATTGCCTCGTTCTCCTCGTGCTTTTCCTCGCCATGTCCATGTCCCTCTTCCGAGTGGCTGTCCTTGACGGTCACATGGTCTTCTTCCTCTTTCTCGTCATGTCCGCCAATGGTGAGTTCCTGAACCTTGTCGGAGGAGAAGCGGTAGATACTTTCAAAGGGATACGGCAACTTGAAATAGACGCCGGGCCCGATGGGTTCCTTGTTGATGACGCGGCCGAAGCGCTCGCGGAGAGCAGTTTCGGAAGAATCGACGACGACGATGCATGTCATGACCCAGAAGCCAGCGACCATGAGCATGAAGAGCGGAACGATCGTTCGTTCGAGGAAGTGGTAGAACCATGCGTCCGAAACGCGGAAGCCGAACTGGTAGTCCAACGAATCGGCGACATTTCTCGCCACACTGCCCGGTTCCGTGAAGAACGAGAGAAGCCGCGATTCAGGCAGCGGACGCTCCTCTTCATTGGGCATTCTCGGACGATAGAATTCAATGACGAACGAAAGAATCTGCTCGATGGCAAGAATTCCCAAGACGACAAGGCCGATCTTCGAGAGAGTGCGGTCCAGGCCTTCGTCGAATCTGTTGAAGTGTCTGGAGAAATAGATGACGCTTCCGAAGAGGAAGAGGAATCCAGTAAGCAGAAGCCATGCGGCGCCCGGACGCACCCAGCGGCAGCCTTTTTCGCGTGAGACGCCGATGAAGAAGCTTCCTGCAATCAGCGTTGCGATGCAGCAGCAGAACGCCAGAATAGCAAGCGACAGCGGATTCTCGACCGTGTAGTCATAGTCGAGATAGCGCAGTGAGATCCATCTGTTGAGAACAAAAACGCCCATTGCGACGCCAAGACCGATGGTCGCGAACGGGACGAAATATTTCATGAACTGCGCATTTGCGCGCGTCGCAAGACGGACGGCTTCGTCGGCATCGCCGAAGAATTCGGTAGAGCCATGCTGACGATGATATTCCGCAGCGTCATGCTCTTCCTGCTGCTGTCTTCTTTCGAAATATGCTCTGGCGGCGGCGAGCAGACCGAGCAGTGTTGTGACGACAGCCGCAATGCAGGCTGGCGTCATCGCTTTTGCGTGACCAGTGCTGGCCAGAATGAGTCCGACTATCAGGAAAATCAGTCCGCCGAGAGCCACGGCAAGTCCAAGATTCCTGGGACGATTGCTAAGTTCTTTCATATTGGGAAGCAGTGAAAACAAATGATTTTAGGGGTTACAGAAAAAGACACATTTATAATATACTCCAAAAATCCTTTGGCACACGGGAAAATTGAAGCATAAGAAAAGAAACTTGCCCGCTGGCAAATTTTCTATAAATCCGTCGGATTTTTCAGAAATGGCATGTGAGTTTCAAACCAGCCTGGACATTCGCGTTCGCATTGAACGCGTCGTTTTTGGCGGCTTTTCTCGCACGCGAATCAGGATGGACATCGACTTCGACAAAAGGCGTAATCGTCAGCGCGTCGTTGACATTCCACGGCAATGCGCACTGACATCCCGCTGAATAGAAAGCATTTCCATCGCATTCACCGTTTGTGATGCGACGGACTTTCCATGTATCGCCCCAGAAGAGCATGAACGCATGTTCAAACTGAAGGTCGCCAGATTCCAGCAGCGAGAAATGCAGGACGGCATCGGCGACGGCGTAGGTCTCGTTTTTACCGTAATTGTGGTTAAGGCTTACTCCGCCAGTGAGGACAAAGCAGCCCTTTTTCAGTATTTCGGACAGTTGCAGCGCAAGACTGATCTCGCCTGAATTTTCCCGCGAGTCGCCTGGATATGTATTGTACGTCCAGCAGAAATCAACGTTCACAGGGCCCATGTGACCAGTGTTTGCATATTGAAAGTGCCGTCCGCGTCCGGCCTTGTCGGAGAAATCGAAGACGTCTTTTGTTCCGAGATACAATCCGCTTTCGCAGATTTCGAATTGTCCTACAGCCACTGGCGATGAATTTCTGCACCATCCATCGCGGAAATATTTGGAATCAAGGCTGATTCCTACGGCGAAATCCGGTTCGAATGGTTTAACGGGAGGCAGTTGAGGCTCCTGCGGAACGGGCGCCGGTTCGGGAAGGCCATAGAATTTTGCGCGCGTCGCGGCCGATTGTCCCCAAATGCAAGTGCAGGCCAATCCTGCCAGAAGCGCCCAAAATAGACAAATCTTGTTCATTGTATTTGCTTTTCCACCTATTGTTTAGAAACGCATGGAACGATTGGATTTCAAATTCCACCGATTATTTCCGTAATATGAATCAAAAAAAAGAAATTGATGACTCAAAAATGAAATAATGCGTGCAAAAAACCTCCGTGCGACTTGGAATCGCATCTAGACCATCAAAAGAGCTCAGGCTGTGATGACTTTTCGGAAGGCACGCGTCCGAAACGCCGAAGCGCTCTGTCGGTGACAATGCGTCCGCTTGGCGTCCTGAGCAGGAATCCCTCCTGGATCAAATATGGTTCGTAGACATCCTCGATGGTTTCCTCCTCTTCGCCGACGGCCACCGCAAGCGATTTCAGTCCGACAGGACGTTCCTTGAACTTCACGATGATGGTCTCGAGAATCTTGTTGTCCATCTCGTCAAGGCCGTCGTCATCGATATTGAGCATCTTCAGCGCTTCCGCCGCGATTTGCTTTGAAATGGCGGCTGAATGCCTGACCTGCGCGAAATCTCTAACCCAACGCAGGAGATTGTTTGCGATTCGCGGTGTTCCTCTTGCACGTCGCGCGATTTCCAGAAGGCCCTCCTCATCGGCGGCGACCTCCAGCACTCTTGCGCTTCTAAGCAGAATCGTCTGGAGTTCCAGCGGCGTGTAGTACGCCATTCGGCACTTCATGGTGAAGCGGTCCCGAAGAGGCGCGGAAAGCTTTCCCTGGCGCGTGGTGGCTCCGATGAGACAGAATCGCGGCAGATTGACTTGAACGGAGCGCGCAGCGACGCCGGAATCGACCATGATGTCAATGCGGAAATCCTCCATTGCGCTGTAGAGATACTCCTCCACCTGACGCGGCAGGCGGTGGATTTCATCGATGAAGAGGACATCTCCTTCGTCCAGGCTTGACAGCAACCCTGCGAGATCGCCTGGTTTTTCGATGACTGGACCGCTTGTCGCCTTCAACTGCCTTCCGCACGCATTCGCGATGATGTTGGCGAGAGTGGTCTTGCCGAGTCCAGGCGGTCCTGAAAGCAGGATATGGTTCAGCGGTTCTCCGCGCTTGTTAGCGGCCGCGACCATGATCTGCAACTGCTCCTTCACGTTGCCCTGCCCCGGAAAATCAGAGAACTGCTGCGGTCTTAGGGACTTGTCCAGTTCCTCTTCGCGCGAATTCATTTCCGATGTTATGAAACGACTGTCCTGCGATGCCATGATGCTGTCCTACCCTCTGAATTTTCCAAGCGCACGCGTGATGAGCGTAGATGTCGGAAGTTCCTTTCCATCCGCCGTTGCAAGGACCTCCTGGATCGCCTTCTGCGCATCGTCATGCTTGTATCCAAGCGTCTCAAGCGCTTTCACGGCATCCCGCAAGGTGACGGTGCGCTAAAATTTCTTGTAA
>JAKSPA010000053.1 GCA_024405235.1 Lentisphaeria bacterium | reverse complement strand
GGGTTTCTCGAGTGGGCCGCTGGACTCGTCTTCGGAACCTTCAACACCAGTGAAGACGAGCACTATCATCCTGAAATCTTCCGTGGATTCGCGGAGGGCGTGAACGGACCGTCATTCTACGGTCTGCCTTTCGGACACAATACGCCTTCCGTGGCGATTCGCGTTGGTGCGGAGGTGACGCTTTCGGTTGAGAACGGCGTCGTTTCAGGCGACTTCGCGTCTCCCGACGGTTTGTCTTGCGACAAGATGCGTGTGTCTTTGATGTAATTACGCATGGAGTGAAAATCCCGTGAAAAAGAGCATGTTCATAAAATGTCTGTTAGTTCTGCTGTTTTGTGGAGCGCCTTTTTTGCGGGCTTATGATTTTGTGCTGTTCTCTGATACGCATTACGACAATCCTTCCGTTCGAACGAAGATTCCAGACGCAAAGGATCCTGAATACAAGGGGCGCGAATTGAAGCGTAATCTTGACGCGTGGGCTGAGCGCATGCCTGCGGAGATAGAGAACGCCAAGTCCCTGGCCAATGGGTTGAACGCCAAGTTTGCTGTGCATCTCGGCGATATGATTCAGGGAGATTGCGAAAATTCGTGGCTCTACAACAAATCTTATCAGCAGATTGTCTCCAAGCTGACGGAAGGATTGAACATGCCGCTCTACATCGTGCGTGGGAATCATGATTCAAGAGGGAAGGGCGGACCTGCGGCGTACAATTCATCTATCATTCCATACAACGAACTGGTTCATCACAAGAAGGCGCAGGGGGCGGGAAAAAACAATTTCGTCGAAATGGTCGAAGGCGATTTGCACGTCTTCTACGACTGCCTCAACGGAAAGGTCGATTACATTCTTGATGCTTTGGACAAGCATCCAGAGGCGAGACATGTTTTCGTATATACGCATTATCCGCTGATTCCATATCATGCAGGAACTATCGGCGGCGGTGTCGTCAGTGCAATAGAAGACGTAACAAAGCGTCTGGAGCTCGTGGTGAAGCTCGCCATGCGTCATGCCATTGTCTTCTGCGGCCATTTGCACAAGGCTTATTGTATCGTCATGACGATTCCCGAAGGGACTATCACTCAGCTGTCGCTTTTCACTCTGCACACGCATGCGGAGGGCGTTCAGCCAGTCGCGGTTGAGCATCCTTCACCTACCGAATGCTTCCGACTTCCAGAAACCGAGGCGCCCGCAAAGAAAAAAACTCTTGACGCATCAATGCGAAAGACATTCGACGGAGCCTATTCACGCATCACGGATTACGTGCCAGCCGGTGGCAGTTTCGATATGATTACCGTAGATGGTGACAAGGTCTATGCAAAAATGTATTTCGGCACGGCGAAGGAAGCCGCATTTGAAATAAGATTGAAATAGATACAGGTACACACACTAGGGGGGATAGGGGACTGTGTTGGAGACCGCGGAGCAAGCTCCGCGGCACACAACAAACCGCAGGCACATGTCGCCGATTTAGCACACGGCGGCATAGGAGCCTGCAGGGCAAAGAGGCTCCGCGGCATACAATTAGCGCGCGGATAGCTAAAGGCGCGTTGGTGGCTAATTGTGCGTGGTATCTTTGGCTAGGCTTAGTTTCAAGATGCCAGATGGGGCTGCGTAGCGTTCCATGCGATTGGCCATGGTGTTGGAGCATCTGAGAACCACACGATGCCCTGGTGTCATGTTGTCTAGCGCGAATACGTATGGCGCGAATACGCATTTCTGGCGGACGACGTCGTCAATCAGCAGTTCGGCGACGCCGTTTGTTTCGACGCGGATGGCGCCTATGTCTGGCGTGCAGAAGCTGGAAATGTCGTAATCTACTGCTCCTGAATAGAATACATGTCCCTGGGCTTGCCAGCCTTCCGAAAGTTTAAGTGAAGAAGTGCGTCTGGAAAGCGTGATGCGTTTGAATTCGGGATCATACATGCTCAACTGGTATGTATCCATGGCGTGGTGATGGAAATCGCCTTCGCTTTCGCATTTCAGATCGAATTCGCCGACGAGACGGCAGGGCGTGTGGAATTCCACATTTTCGCCTTTTATCTCAATTGTATGCAGGCCCTTTGTCGCGAAGCGCGTCAGATCGTATCTGGCGTAAGTATCGTCGTCAACCATCGTCGCCGTGCATTCCGTCAATTGTCTGCCATCCATGAATACGGTGCGGACTGCTTCCGTCGGGACTTCGAGCGTCAGAAGTGGAATTCCATCTGATGCAATGGTGAATTCAACGCTGTTTTCGAATGGAAGGAGGTTGCTTTGACGCCAGAGAACTGGGCATTCTGTGCTGTCTGGCACGGCGTCCCACGATCTTTCGATTGGTTTGCGGTAGCGTTCGCATGGACCGCCGATGACGGCGATTTCGCCAGGCGCCAGTGCGAGAGAAAACTGTCCGTTGTTGAATGTGAGCGTTCCCGTCAGTTCGGAATCGCTCCAGACGTTTGCAACGAGCAGGGATTCAGTGCCGTCGTCAAGGCGTCTGCGCATGTAGGCGACATCGCCGCCCGTGAAAGAGATTCCCGTGTCTGGAAGTTTCGGGAGTTCCTTTTCGGACATTGCATCTATGACGGTCGAAAATTCCTTTGCGCGTTCGCGTGGACAGATTACGTAGCCGCCTGGATAGCGGTTGAGTTTGTCGCAAATGCTGAAGAAATTGTCTGGCTCCTTTCCCGTCCAAATCTCTGCAGTCGGATCGATGACGGCGACTTCTGCAATGTATTTTCCCTGTGCAGCAGCGCGACAGTAAAAAGCGAGTTCGTCATTGAATTCCCTTAGGCCGGATTTCATTGAGTTGTGCAGGAATTCCGGCGGAGCGAAATATTTCAGTTCGCCACGGAAGCGATGGTGCACTGCATGAGGCACAACCATGTTCACGCCCTGCATGATCTGCCAGACGGCAATGCGACGCAATTCCTGATAAGATGCGCCCCAATTGGTTGCGGCGAACATTTCGCAGAGTGCACGCGGCTTGCCTTGCAGCAAAGATGCGCAGCCGACATATTTGGCGCGCAGATCGTAGAGCGTCTTGGAAAATTCTGGCGTCTTGAGTGGTTCTGCAGAACCTGCCCACGTGACTTCTGGAAGGAACCAACGCTTCACTTCGTTCTTTGTGCCTTCCCAGCAGGAATCATAGTGCCGTCCGCCGTCAAGAGCAAGTAGTTCGTGGTCCGTGCCTGGAATGTCAGAATTCTCCAGCATATCCAAAGTGGCGCCTTCTGAAAAGAGACTGCTTCGGTAGCATTGACGCATTGAAAGCGGTCCTGTGTCCGAACTATGGAAACAGTATAGCAAACCATTGGCGTTGCACCACATGCGATTGTTTTTGAACCAGCCCTGGTAGAGTTCGCTTGCAAGTGCCCAATAATCTCTGCTGACTTGTGCGTCGCTTCCGTTGAAGAGTTCCTTGAGCTTCAGCGTTATATCGTAGCCGAAACGTTTGAGGAAGAGCGTGGCGAAGGACTTGCTCCACGGCCAGATCCGCTCTCCGTCTAGCAGGCGGTCGCAGAAATAGAGCACACGGCGGTTGTCTGCGTCGGAGAAGAATCCATCCAAGCCATTGCCGAAATATTTTCCGAGGCGTTTCTTATGTTCCTCATAGACCATTTCGATGAAGAGACGCGAGCTCTCTTGCTCTTCGAAGGCGGGAAAGCCCCACGTGGTTTCAAGTACTTCAAGACGTCCCTCTGGATTAGGTTTCAGTCGGAGCTGTTTCAGCCACGGCGCTACTTTTGCAATGCGTCCAGCCACGTCGCCTGGCGGGAAATTGAAGCCGTCATTTGCGACAAGAGCGAGGCCGTTTTCGCGGCAGGCGAGAATGAAACGCTCCAGGACTTCGAAATACCAATCGGAGAGATATGTCTGCGGTGTGAACCCGCAAGGCGGTTTGTTGAAGAAGAAGATTCCGCCGAAGCCTGCCGCCTTGACCTCTGCCATGGATTTGCGGATTGCCTCCATGCTCAGATCTTCGTCGGAAGTCGTATTGATGAAATAGAAAGGCAGCGGGCCGTATGTATCAAGGAGGCGTGGCATGGTTTCGAAATTCTTGTAAACTAAGGCGGTCGATGATTGAGCCGACCGCCTGATGTGGCATTTTATATGCTTGCTAGTCGTTGGTCGGCAACAATCTGAACCAACGTGTCTCTCCTATTTTCATGACCAGATCTATTTCGCTGGCGTTTTCGGAGATGATGGAGCCGTCGGTTAGATCGATCACCTTCGAAGGACGGCGAAGCACAAGGTGCTTGTGGCCTTCGTTGAGGGCGTTCATACAGTGTATCGTGATGAAATTGTCGTTTGCGTAAACAGCATCGCCAGGTGCCGCGGCAACCCATGCGCCGCCTGTGGAACCGATGCGGTTGAGAAGAGCGTCACTGAGAACTGGAAGTGCGGAATAGATCACGCGGTAGGTGCCGAAATCTCTGACGGCCATTGCGGATTTTCCGTCAGGGAAGATGGCGATTGTTTCCGCGTTTTCGTCATCTATTTCGAAGACGGGAACACCATCTTGCGGGAAGTCGATAAGCATTGTTCCGTAGACAAGCGGCAGACAGAGTCTATCGCCTGTGCCTTGCAGCAGTTCGTGTCTTAGCGGCGCAGGGTAGGCTGCCTGCCTGCCGAAGTGTCGCTTGAGTTTCATTCCAATCAGTTCTTCCATGGCTGCGCGACTGGATGTTTCGGCGCTTCCTTCAAGCGCATTGGCGGCATATGGTTTGTCTAGATCTATTATGCCTGGCATGCCGATGAAAACCAGCGTGTTGCCATTGGCCTTAAGTTTTTCCACGAATGCACGCTGTGTTTCATTCATCGCCATGCAATCGTAGAAGATATAGATCTTATGCTTTGGAATCTCGACCTTTCCGATGTCGCTCATGAGATAGAATCGGAATGGCATGCCTGACGTGTAGAGCTGAACACGCTGACGGGTCAGCGAGCAACGCGTGATGTCGCTGTTTCGCAAGGTGTTGAAATAGTTGCTGTCCTCACTGACGAAGAGTGCCGCGTCGGCCTGCGGAATTGCGTCTGCGTCAAGATCCTGCTCGAAGGCACGCACTGCTTCTGCAATGCCGTTCATGATTCCATCATCGCGGAACCACTTGCCTGCCAGATCATACCACCATGTTCCCATGCCGAGCGAGAGCATCATTCCGCATTCTCTGCGGACCATTGCATTGTGCTCTTCAACGGATTCTGCACGGCCGTATGCGAAATTCTCCACGGGGGAATTCGGACCAGCCGTCCACGACCGCCAATCCTGTTCGATGACGAAGAGTTTGTTATGTAGCAGAGTGGAGCCGAAGATGTTTCTGACGCCGCCTGAATGGCCTGCCTTTCTCACGCGGTAGTCCGCAGGGCCAGCCAGATAGTCGATGTATGGCGAATCCAGATATTTGTTGAGAGCGATGTGGTTGTAGATGCTGCCGCTCATGTCTTCGTAGTATGTCCCTATCAGCATTTCGCCGTTGGAGGCTTCGCGAACAGCCATTGCAAGTGCAAGCACAGTATCCGCCTGGCCTTCGCTGGCGAAACGATTGTGGTCGGCGACACGCTGGTTGTCCACCAGATAGCGGTCGGTCCAGATTTCGGAGAGTTTGGGGCGTTCGGCGGTTTCGAAGGTGACCGTTTCGTCGTTCCACGCCTTTCTGAGCGCTTGAAGGTCATTGCCGTAGCGTTGTCTCAGCCACTCTCTGAAAGCGGCCATTCCAGCGGGCGAGTAGTCGGCGACATGTGTGTTCTTCCATCCGAAATCCCAATCGAAGAACTGTCCGTCCGAGAAACCGCAGAGATGCATTCCGATGACGGCGCGTCCTGCGTCGGTTTCGCGAAGATGCTCAACAAGTTTTCTCAAGGCGTCGCCGCATTCTCTGCGCAGCCTTTCCGAATAGAGGCTTGGTCCGAAACGCTGATTCGGTCCTGGTGCGTCTCCGCCGAAGCGGATGGTGTGGAAATCGACGACTGCCATGTTGCCGTCCTGATCGCAGCAGACGTCTTCTGGATGTTCGCTGCCCCATTCGACGTATGGTTCGCAGCCGATGTAGAGTATGATGTTCGCCTGTGGATCAAGGCGCAGAATCCGCCAGAGGCTTTCGTCGATGACGGAAAAATCGTATGTGTCGGCTGCGCGCCAGAATCCATTCCCGTAGAGATTCCTTCCAGCGGAGGCGGTCATCAGGAATGTATGGACTCCAGCCCGCATGAAATCGCCGAATTGCGACAAGGCTGTATTGAACCAGCAACCGTTGTAGAAGGCTGGAGCGAATGGTTTGCCGCCGAGAGTCATTCTAGGCCGTCCGTTGATGACTTCCACTTTGGCGGGAAGGCGTTTGCGCGCGGCGACTGCCTTGCGGATTTCGTCTGTCAGAGGCGGAATTCTTTCCTGCTCTGGTTCTATGTAGTGCTTTTCTGGCTCGATTCCGCTAACGGAATCGCAGGCCCATGTCGGACTGAGCGGGCGCGGCTCAATCGGTCCGCATTGGATTTGCAGAACGCTGAGGTCGCATGCTCCTTTTTCCGCCACGACTTCCAGGCGGATGAATCTCTCGCCATCCTTTGGCTCGAAGCGCAGACGCATCCATTGCGCTTCTCCTGCGGGATAGCGTATGTCGTATGGCATGGAGACGTAGGTCCCTGAACCATCTACAGTGCGGCCATTCGCATCGTTGTACGATTCAAGCAGTCTCGCGCGTAGGTATATGACAGCGTAGGAGCGTTCATGCAGAAGGATCTGGGCATTGAATTGACGCCCTTGTATAGTATCAAGTGGGATTGTCTCTGATTGGAGGATTGCACAACCTTCCGGCGAGTCCTGGTGTATGCGGATTCCAGATGCCGTGCTGAGAAACTTCCCGCCCGTCAAATTCCATTCATATTGCTTAAGCCAATCGACAGTGCTGAATTCTTCGCAGATCAAATTGAATTGGGATAATGCGGCGACCATAATTGCCATCAATAGTGCAAAGCATCTTCTCATAGTAGGACAATTATTCCTCTGGTTAAACAGTGCGCCGCATGCGACGAATCGGAGATGGGCCTTTTCTCGCATTGCGGCGCTTTTGTGACGCGTTTACAATTATGGAAATTGTATGGAAATCGTCAGCCTGCAACGCGGATTACACCGCCTTCCTTGTTGATTCTGTTGGACCAATAGAAGACGCCCTTGTTCTGGTCGTATCTGTCGCCTTTGATGTTCGTGAGAATTTCGCTTTCGACGTGTGAGTCAAAGAGGAGGACGTTGCCGCGTCCGTCATGGCGGACATCGTTTTCGGTTACGCCGAAGGAGTATTGGAAGGTGTGGTTGCCTGCCGTGACGGTGTCAAGGAGCTGAACGCTTTGCGACGGCTTGTCCCATGTCGTGATCTTGGTATAGCTGTATTGCGCGTAGGACAGGTGCGGGCCAGCCATCAGATTCTGCGCGTAGTCGATTTTGCCAAGAGTTTCGAATGGGCAGTTTCCATCGACAGAGTGTGTGGACATTGCAACGCCGTCATCATCGCTGGACGGACATGCGAAAATCTTCTCGTTCCCGTCGAGTTGTTTTCCGAGAATCCAGAACCAGTAGTTTCCAGAGACGTATGTGGGAGCGATGAAGTTCTTGTTGTCGTTGATGTAGAGTACTTCAGCGACACCGAGCTGCTTGAGATTGTTGACGCAGGAAATCGCACTCGCTTTGGAGCGTGCCTTGCCAAGGGCTGGCAGAAGCATGGAGGCCAGAATCGCGATTATGGCGATTACGACCAGAAGTTCGATCAGGGTGAAGGATTTCTTCATTTCTTTCTCTCCGTTTGCTTTTGTTGTCTTGGGGTGATATGACGATGGATTGATGTCCATCACTTGGAACTTGGAAAATCAGCAGTTTCGAGATTTTTTCTTGTCGGTTCGGAAGAAATTTTCTTGTTTGAGGACAGTCGCTTGGATTATTGCGCGTTGTGGCGGAAGCCATTCGTCTTTGTTCAGCAGTCTGTTTCTTATCATGCCCCACGCGTCTTTTGACAGCAAATCAAGATGCTGATCGAGTGTGATTAGCGGACAAGGGGCGAAATTCGTAATCCATGTGTGGTCGCATGTGACGACGGCTACGTCGTCCGGAATGCGCACGCCTTCTTCAATCAACGCTCTTGCTGCGCCGTAGGCCTGAACGGCGTGCCATGTCATGATCACATCTGTTTCAGGCTTCTCCCGCATGATGCGTTTTGCGATCCTGTAGCCGTCGTCTGCCTGTGAAACGCCACTAGGCGGCAGGCAATATATGTCCTTCTTCGGTTCGAAATCGGCGGGAGGATTGTTCCAGCGATCCAAAATGAATGAGCGCACTCGCGAGAGCGTTTCAGGGGACATGCTTTCAAGAATGTATGCAGGATGCTTTCTGCCGTTGGCGGAGAGGATCCCGAGAATTTCCGAAAGGCCGTCAAGCAGGTTCACGGTGATCAGATCGTAGTTGATTTCACGAGTGTCAGGCGTGCCGACTGCAACTAGCGGAATCTTTGATGCCCAATAGCGCTCGACCGTTTCTTTCGTATGTTCGAAACTCGTGATGAAGGCCACGACACCATCGCAACAGCCGCCTAGCATCATTTCCAAATAGCGCAATTCCAAATCGGAACGACGGTCATAGTCGTAGATCACAACATCGTAGCCGTCCTTTGATGCGTTGAGTCTGAGGCCGTTGATGAATTCGGCGTAGAAGGGGTCGGAAAGGTCGGGCACCAGAACCGACAGGATCTTTGTGCAGCCTTCGCGAAGAGCCTTTCCTGCAAAAGATGGACGATAGCCCATCTGCGCCGCTATCGCGCAGATCTCCTTTCGCGTCTCAATGTTGATTCGCGTATTGCCGTTCAGTGCACGGCTCACAGTCGCGTGGCTCTTTCCGACTATTCTTGCTATGTCTTGAATCTTGACCAATGTGCTATTGCTTTTTAAAAGGGAAAATCTGATGCAAACGATTGCGCATAGAGAACTTTACAATTCTCCCAAAGCGCATGGTGTACTCTTGTGAAAACGATTGCACACTTTTTATTATAGGTACTTTTTTGGAATTTTCAAGAGCTTTTTAGAAAAAAAACACAACTTTTTCACAGCCGTCCTGTAACGCCTGCATTGGAAGGCTTTTTTTGAGCCCTGTTCCGCAGGCCTGTTGAAAGGCAGTGTTCCAAAGAAAATGTCAGTCTCACCTTAATTCAGCTCACATGC
>JAKSPA010000052.1 GCA_024405235.1 Lentisphaeria bacterium | reverse complement strand
TGCAGATTCCGAAGCTGGTCAAGGTTGTTCTGAACAGTGGCGTTTCCACCGACAAGGATCGCGAGACCCTCAACGAAGTGGTTGAGACACTGGGCAAGATCACCGGCCAGAAGGCTGTGATCACCAAGACCACAAAGAACATCTCACAGTTCAAACTGCGTGCAGGCATGAACGTGGGTGCCTCTGTGACTCTCCGCCGTGAGAAGATGTACAACTTCCTCTACCGGCTGGTGAATATCGTTCTGCCACGCGTCCGCGACTTCCGCGGCGTTCCCACCAAGTCCTTCGACGGTGCAGGCAACTACACCTTCGGTCTGGCTGACCAGTCTGTCTTCACCGAGATCGACATGGACAAGGCCAAGCACACGGTGGGTATGAACATCACAATCGTAACCACTGCCAAGACCGACGACGAGGCCCGTGACCTCCTCGCACTGATTGGCATGCCCTTCGCCAAGAACTGAGGAGGATACTGCTGTGGCTAAGAAAAGTCTGATTGTCAAGTCCCAACGGACCCCGAAGTTCAGCAGCCGGGCATACACCCGCTGTGAACGCTGCGGCCGTGTCCGCGCCGTCTATCGCAAATTCCACCTGTGCCGCATCTGCCTGCGTGAACTGGCCAGCAATGGTCTGATCCCTGGCGTGACCAAGGCGAGCTGGTAACCAACGGAGGCATACAACCATGAGCATGAGCGATCCAATTGCAGATATGCTGACCCGGGTGCGCAACGCCTCAAACGCGAAGCTGCCGACCGTGTCCATGCCCTCCAGCAAGATCAAGGCCGCATTGGCCGAGACTCTGAAGGAGAACGGATTCATCGACGGATACGAGGTGGAAGACCTGGGCAACAACAAGAAAGCCCTGAACATCACCCTGAAATACAAGGGCAAGAATGCTACTCCTGTCATCGAGGGAATCAAGCGCATCAGCCGTCCCTCCTGCCGGGTCTATGTCAACAGTTCCGAGATCCCCCGCGTTCTCGGCGGCCTCGGCGTGGCCATCCTGACCACTTCCCAGGGGCTTGTGACTGACCGTGTTGCACGCAAGCGCAACATCGGTGGCGAACTGCTCTGCTATGTCTGGTAGCGATAACATGGAGGAATAGCAGAAATGTCAAGAATGGGTAACAAGCCGATCGCACTGGATCCTAAGGTGAAGGTGGAGATCAAAGACGGAGTGGCTACCGTCACTGGTCCAAAGGGAACACTCACACAGGCCATCCCTTCCGACATCAGCGTCGAAATCGCTGCTGACGGCAAGGAAGTCCTTGTGAAGCGCGCCAGCGATGCACGCCAGACCAAAATGAACCATGGTCTGGTTCGCAGCCTGCTGAACAACATGATCATCGGCGTCAACACTGGCTTCACTGTCGAGCTGGATTTCGTCGGAGTCGGTTATCGTGCCGCCATCCAGGGACAGACGCTGACCATGAACCTTGGATATAGCAATCCCCGCGTCCTGGAAGTTCCAAAGAATGTGACTGTGACCGTCAAGGATCAGACACATCTTGTTCTGGAGTCCATCGACAAGCAGGCTGTCGGACAGGTGGCCGCCACCATCCGCAGCAACCGTGTGCCCGATGCCTATCACGGCAAGGGCGTGCGCTACACTGGCGAACAGCTCTCCCTCAAGGAAGGCAAGAAGGTGTAGTCGTCCTAGACGTATTTGGCCGAGCGGCGTGAAAATGCCGCCAGGCCAGTTTCGTCGATTAGTAAAGCACGCTGCAAACTGTCTGAATCTTTTTGGATGGTTTGTGGCGGTCGCCGTACCAAGCCGGCGACAGGTGAGTTAGAGGACATTCATTAAAAATGAGCAAGCTAAGCAAGAAAGAATCGCGGATTCGTCGTCATCGTCACATCCGCAACAAGGTGTCTGGCACTGCTGCCCAGCCACGTCTGTGCGTCTGCCGTACTGGTGCGCACATTTATACTCAGGTAATCGATGATGAAGCAGGAGTCACTCTGGTGGCTGCTTCAACTGTCGAGAAGGATTTCCGGGCCCAGAAGCTTTCGGCCAACATCAAGAGCGCCGAAATCATCGGGCAGGCAATTGCCGAGCGCGCAATGGCGAAGGACATCAAGAAGGTGGTCTTCGATCGTGGCGGCTTCCCTTACCACGGCTGCGTCAAGGCTCTGGCCGACGCCGCCCGCAAGGCCGGTCTCGAGTTCTAATCTAATAAAAGGAGACAACAACCGTGGCAAACGAAATTGAAGAGAATGTGACCGTTGCGGAGACCACTGAGGCTCAGGCCCCAGCGCGCAAGGGTGAAGGCCGTGGTCAGCGTCGTAACGAGCGTCGCAATGACCGCCGTGAGCGTGAAGAAGTCCAGGACGAGTTCGAGGATCGCACCATCGTTGTGAACCGCTCGACCAAAGTCGTCAAAGGCGGCAAGAACTTCTCCTTCAGCGCTCTGATCGTTGTCGGCGACAAGAAGGGTCGCGTCGGCATGGGATTCGGCAAGGCGAACGAAGTCTCTGACGCCATCCGCAAGGGCGGCGAGCAGGCTCGTCGTCATCTTATGACCGTTCCCACCAATGGCAGCACCATCAGCCATGCAGTCGATGCACGTTTCTGCGCGGCGAAGGTCATGATGAAGCCCGCCAGCCAGGGAACTGGTGTCATCGCAGGCGGTGGCATGCGCGCCGTTCTGGAACTCGCAGGCATCCAGGATGTCCTTGCGAAGTCTCTTGGCAGCAGCAACCAGTCCAACGTGGTCAAGGCCACTTTCGAGGCGCTGAAGAAGCTCCGCACCAAGGCCGAGATTATTGAGCAGCGCGACATCAAGGCGCTCTAAGGAGGAACTTCCATGAAACTTCACGAACTGAAGAACACCTTCAACCGCCAGGCGCGCAAACGCGTCGGTCGCGGTGATGGTTCCGGAAACGGCCGCACTGCCGGTCGTGGTGACAAGGGTGCAGGTGCACGTACGGGTCCCAAGCGTCGTCCATTCTTCGAAGGCGGCCAGATTCCTCTGATTCGTCGTCTGCCGAAGCGTGGCTTCAACAATCCGAACCACATTGAGTTCGAGGTTATCAATCTGGCGGTTCTCGAGAAGAACTTCCAGGCTGGTGATGAAATCACCCGCGAGACTCTTGAACAGCGTGGTCTGCTCGGCAAGGAGCCAATGCCCCTGAAGGTTCTGGCCGTTGGCGAAGTGACCAAGGCATTCAAGGTTACTGCCGACAAGTTCAGCGCAACTGCGAAGGCGAAGATTGAGGCTGTTGGCGGTTCCGTCACTCAGCTCATGCCCACCTTCGAAGAGGCAAAGGCTGCCAAACGCGCCGCTCGCAACGCCGCGAAGCACAAGAAGGCCGCACTTGCCAAGATGGCTGAAGAAAAATAATCGGTGAAAAATCCGGAGCCGAGTGCCCGTCGGTGTTTTGTTGCATTATGTTACATGACACCGACGGAGGAATTCGTCCTCCTCGGCTCAAGCAGACTTTTTTTAACTACTAAGGACTGATATGCTCTCCGCCTATCTGAATTGCTTTAAGATTCCTGAACTGAAGAAGCGCCTCCTCTTCACATTTGCGATGATCGCATTGGTTGAGTTGACTGGTGCCATTCCCTGCCCAGGCATTGATCCTGCCGCGTTGAAGCAGCTCTTCAATGATGTCAACAGGAACGCCTCTGGCGTGATGGGAATGCTTAGTCTCTTCAGCGGCAGCGCAATGGAGAAATTCGCAATCGGCGCGCTTGGCATCATGCCGTATATCTCCGCGTCAATCATTCTCCAGCTCATGACTCCTGTCATTCCAGCGCTTAACAAGATGGTGCGCGAAGGCGAAAGCGGAATGCAGCAGTACAATTTCATCATGCGTGTCATGACGGTGATCGTCGCCATCATCCAGGGCATCATGTTCTCCATGGCTATGATGGAGCCTGGCCGTCTTGGATTCAACAACGTCTCTGTCGTCACCAATCCAGGCATTGGCTTTATCGTTGAGACAGTCATCATTCTCACTGGCGGCTCCATGTTCATCACATGGCTCGGCGAAATGATCACTGAGCGTGGCGTCGGCAATGGTGCTTCTCTTATCATCACTGTCAACATCATCGCACGTATTCCCAGTGCCATTGCAACTCTGTACCAGTTGGTCTTCGTTGGCAGTGCAACAGGTGAAAGCCAGCTGACAATCGTCCATCTGCTGATTCTCGTTGTGCTTTTCGTCGCGGTCACTGTCGGTTCCATCATCCTGACCGAGGGCATGCGCAAGATTCCAGTTCGTTATGCCCAGCAGCGCTCTGTCGGCGGTTTCGGCCGTTCCGCAGGCATCCAGACCACCTATCTGCCCCTGCGTGTCAATTATGCGAACGTGATGCCTATCATCTTCGCAGGAGCAATTCTCTCCTTCATCCAGATGCTCTTCGTCTATCTGCCGCACAATGCTGTGACGCAGTGGTTCGCAATGCGTCTTGCATACGGTTCGTTCGGTTATCTGCTTGTCTATGCAATTCTGCTGATGATCTTCGCCTTCTTCTGGGTTGCCAACCAGTTCAATCCCATCCAGATTGCCGATGATTTCCAGAAGAACAACGGCTACATCCCCGGCATCCGCCCCGGCAAGCCCACAAGCGATTTCCTTGACCACACGATGACACGCATCACTCTGGCCGGCGCAATCGGTCTGCTCGTTCTCGCTCTGCTGCCAATGATTCTCGCCACTTCCTTCCTCAATATTCCTCACACTGTGGCACAGTTCTTCGGCGGCACCAGCCTGCTGATCATCGTCGGCGTCATGCTTGATACCATGCGTCAGATTCAGACCTATCTGATCAGCCGCAACTACGACGGATTCCTTTCAAAGGGAATTCTCAGAAACGGCCGACAGATGTAGTTTCCGAGTGGACTGAAAAGTCGTAAAGCCCTGGAGGAATTTTTCCTGCGGGGCTTTTTTTCTGCCTTCTTGCTTTAATTAGTTCACAGAATTAATTTCGGTTCTCCTGTGGAATTTCATCCTTGAAAGTCTTTTGGAGTGTTAAATTAAGTGGCGTGGGCAATTCCTCATTGTTCCATTCGCCCCCTATACAACCACCATAGAAAATAGGAGAACACGATGAACGTAATTATCTGCAAGGACAAGAAAGCCGTTGCGAAGGAAGCGTACAGAATCGTTCGGGACAGGGTTATGAATGGTCGTGCGAAGGTTCTTGGATTGCCCACTGGAACCACTCCCGAAGGCCTGTATGCCGAACTCGTCAAAGGATACAAGAAGGGAGAAATAGATTTTTCCGATGTTCATACGTTCAATTTGGATGAGTACATCGGATTGGACCCGAAAGATCCGCAAAGCTACCGCAATTTCATGGACAAGCATCTTTTTGATCACGTGAACATCAAAAAGGCTAATGTGGATTTCCTTGACGGTCTGACAGGCGACATTGATCGCGAGTGTGCACGATACGAAGAGGCGATTGTTTCTTTGGGCGGCATAAAGTTGCAAGTCGTAGGCATTGGGCGCGATGGTCACATTGGTTTTAACGAGCCAGGCACTTCGCTGACGAGCCGCACACACATGATCACGCTTGCCCAATCGACGATCACCGACAATGCTAATCTTTTCTTCGGCGGCGATGAAGACAAAGTTCCGCGCTGGGCGCTTTCAATGGGTGTCGGCACGGTGCTCGACAGCGACGAGGTCCTTATGATTGCTTTCGGTGCCAACAAGGCCGATGCGATTCACGGAATGCTCGAAGGACCTATCACTTCCATGAATACCTCTTCCGCACTGCAGCTGCATCCGAATGTGACTGTCGTGCTTGACGAAGCTGCTGCTTCAAAACTCAAATACCGCGACTACTATCATCGCATCGCTCCAGGCAACGAAGAGGCGATGCTGAAATTTCTGGCTGCAGCCCGCAAGAAGGCTGGTCGCCGATGAAATGTAGTCCTTTTTTTAGTTAGTTCCATGGAAGAGACGCAGCAATGCGTCTCTTCCTGCCATCTTCTTTAATCATACAATTATGTCCCAGGAGTTCAATCAGGAGATTGCAACACGCATTCGCGAATTGCGGGAGCTTCAGGAAATCAATACTGACGAAATGTCAAAGCGACTTGGCGTTTCTGAAGATGAATACAAGAGAATGGAGAGTGGTTCCGAAGATCTCTCTGCCAGTCTCCTGAATGAAATTGCGCAGATTCTCAAAGTGGATCTGTCGTTGTTGCTTACAGGAAAGGAATCACGCATGAATTCTTTTGCCGTGACGCGTGCGGGAAAGGGGTTCCGTGTCGAACGCCGCAAGCAATATCAGTACGAATCTCTGGTTTCGAATTTCAAGGGGAAGCGCATAGAACCCTTTGTCGTCACATGCCCGAGCAATGGTGAAGCGGCGGAAGTCAGCCTTAATTCCCATCCCGGACAGGAAATGGACTACATACTGGAGGGAACGCTCAAAGTCATCGTATGCGGCAACGAGATAATTCTCAATCCAGGAGACACGATCTTCTACGACTCAAGCAATCCTCACGGCATGGCGGCGGTTGGAGACACGCCAGCCAAATTTATCGCCATTATTATGTGAGTCGATGCCAGCACCCCGGGTCGGCTCACTATCAAGGGATGAAAATCGCAGGGCGGAATGCATGACGCTGGCATAGGTTGTGCCGTCGTCGCATTTACGCGTGGTCTATGATTTAGTTACATTAGATAAATTTTACCAGTATGTCTCTTCTTTCAAAATTTGTTTCCAAAGAGAATTTCAGTTCTTACCAGGACTTCATGCAGAATTTCTCTCTGAAAGTTCCTGAACATTTTAATTTCGCATACGATGTCGTGGACGTCTATGCGGAGAGTGAACCGGAACGCGTTGCGTTGGTATGGTGCAACGATCACGAAGAAGAAGTGATTCTTACTTTCGCACAGCTGGCACGCCGCGCCAACCAGATTGCCAATTTGCTGAAATCAAAGGGCATCGGAGCAGGGGACCGTGTAATGCTGGTTCTCAAGAGCCGCCATGAATTCTGGCCCGCAATGATCGCATGCCACAAACTTGGCGCGATAGTCATTCCCGGAACGCACATGCTTAAGGAGCACGATCTTGTCTATCGCTTTGAACGTGCATCGATCAAGGCGATCATGGCTGTGGCTTCCGACAATCTCATGGATGAGATCGATTCAGCACAGGCCGCTACTGGCGGTATCCTCAAACTGAAGATAAGTGTGTCTGGACCGCGTGATGGATGGATTGATTACCAGAGCGAAATAGATTCCTGCTCCGATGTATGGCAGGCGCCGCCACGCGCCGAACGCAATGCTTCCGACGATCCTATGCTTGTCTATTTCACCAGCGGCACCAGCGGAATGCCTAAGATGGTGACTCATGCATACGATATCGCTCTTGCGTATATCATCGTCGCGAAATACTGGCAGAACATAGAGGATGGCGGCCTTCACTACACAGTGGCCGATACAGGTTGGGCAAAGTGCATCTGGGGCAAACTCTACGGACAATGGATTGCAGGTTCAAAGGTCTTTGTCTATGACTACGATAAGTTCGATGCGGAAAAGACTCTTGAAAAGGTCGTGAAGTACAAGGTTACCACATTCTGCGCACCGCCGACTGTCTATAGATTCCTTATCAAACAGGATTTAAGCCGTTTCGATCTGTCCGGCATCCATTATGCAGTGACAGCAGGCGAACCGCTCAATCCGGAGGTCTACTACCAGTTCCTGCATAAAACTGGTCTGCGCATTCGCGAGGCATTCGGACAGACCGAGTCAATCGTTTTTACAGCAAACTGGCCATGGGATGAACCAAAACCAGGCTCCATGGGACGTCCAACGCCTACATTGAATCTTGCTCTCGTCGATTCTGATGGCAAGCAGGTAGAGGTCGGAGACGAGGGCGAAATCTGTTTGAAAACCGGAGACAAGCATCTGCCTGGACTCTTCCTTGGCTACGACAATGACGCTGAACAGACGCGTGCACGTTGGCATGAGGGTCTCTATCATGCGGGCGACATGGCGTGGAAGGATGCCGATGGATATCTCTGGTTTGTCGGACGCGCGGACGATGTCATCAAGACTTCGGGATATCGCGTGGGACCATTTGAAGTGGAAAGCGCCGTTATGGAACATCCATCCGTATTGGAATGCGCTATCACCGGTGTTCCGGATCCGACGCGTGGACAGGTCATCAAAGCTACCATCGTTCTGGCAAAGGGCTATGAGCCGACTGATGAACTGAAAAAGGAAATACAGGATTTCGTAAAGCACAATACCGCCCCTTACAAATATCCGCGTGTGGTTGAGTTCGTTTCCGAATTGCCAAAGACGATTTCAGGAAAGATCCGTCGCATGGAAATTCGCGAACAGCAGCAGAAACTCTGGGCGGATGCCGCTGCGAAGGAAGCGCAATACCAATCTGAGAAATAGCTTTGAGAAAACTTTGAAGATGCCAGAGAAGCCTCTGCTGACAATAAACAATCTTACGGTCGAATTCGATTCCGATGAAGGAGTCGTTCATGCTGTCAACGATGTCAGTTTTGACATTGCGTTGGGAGAGGCCGTGGGATTGGTCGGCGAATCTGGATGCGGCAAATCCGTGACATGCATGTCCATCCCACGGCTTGTTCCGTCGCCGCCAGGAAGGACTGTCAGCGGACAAATCCTGTTCAATGGGCAGGATATGGTGGACATGCCTGTTGAACAACTGCGTAAAGTTCGTGGCGCGGAAATCGGCGTGATATTCCAGGAGCCAATGACAGCGTTGTCGCCCCTGCATCGCGTCGGCGAACAACTGCGTGAGGCCATTCGCCTGCATCGGAATCTGAGCACGGCAGAAGAAGAGACACTGGCGGTTGAATGGCTTAAACGCGTCGGAATTGCAGGCCCTGAACGTTGTATGAGGGCTTTCCCGTTCGAATTGTCAGGCGGCATGCGCCAGCGTGTCATGATTGCAATGGCTCTTATTCTGGAACCTAAACTGGTAATCGCAGATGAGCCGACGACTGCATTGGATGTCACTATTCAGGCACAGATTCTCGATCTGCTGCATAACGTGACTGCGGATAATGCGCATCCGCGTTCGCTTCTTCTCGTAACTCATGATCTTGGAGTGATTTGGGAAATGTGCACGCGTGTCATTTTTATGTAAGGATCAAGAAAAATAAAAATAACAAAAGAAAGAGAACAAATTAAAACACAGGCGAATCAATAAACGCACGACCTTCTGGCCTATAATCA
>JAKSPA010000051.1 GCA_024405235.1 Lentisphaeria bacterium | reverse complement strand
ATTCCATTGCAAATGCTGCGGAAGCTGCTGCCGTTGGGAGGGCGTGGTTCGCTACAAGCCTGAAGAGGGCGCGGCAATTGCCGATTTTCTTGGCATTTCCGAAGAGGAATTCATACAAAGATACACGCGTCTGGCGCACGACAGACGCGGTTTGATATTCGCCGAAAAGGCGGATGGCGCATGCATTTTTCTGACAGAGGACAACCTCTGCAGCATCAATCCTGTAAAGCCGCATCAATGCGCGGCCTTTCCGTACGAATGGACCGTTCCGGAAGAGTTTCTGTCGAAATGCCACGGTGAATGGACAGAAGAGGAGTGACGATGAAATTGAAGGGCGCAGATATTTTCAGACGTGATTCAGGAGCGGGCGCTTTCTTTCTCAGCATTCTTGTGTGGGGAGTCGGAACGGGCTGCTTTGCGGCCGCTCTGAACAATTTCCTTTCTGAGATATGCTTCATGGACAGCGTCGGCCGCGGCTGGCTGGAGCTGTTCAGAGAGATGCCTGGACTGCTGCTTGTGGTGCTGTTCGCCATTCTGCATCGCGTGACTGATTGGCGGATTCTGCGAATAGGCACCATGCTGTCGATGGTCGGTTCCGCCATGTTGCTGTGCAAGGGCAATCAGATATATGTCACGGGCGCGATCATGATGTGGAGTCTCGGCGAGCATCTCATCATGCCAGTGCGTCAGGCGATAGCCATGCAGGTCGCGAAACCAGAGCATGCAGGACAGTCTTTGGGCCTGCTGACAAGCACGATGAATTTTGGCAGCGTGGCGGGTTCGCTGATCGTCGCAGTGATCTTCTTCGCAGGCTCGCGCTTCGGCGACTTGTCTGGACGCGTCCTTTTCAATGTCGTGTGGGGACTGGTGGCGGTTCTCATGATTGTCAGCGCCATAAGCACTTTCACGAAGAACGCTCCTGACGTCAAGGCGAAGCGGCCGAAATTGTATTTCAACTGGAAATTCCGCAAATTTTATGCGCTGGAGCTCTTCTATGGAGCGCGAAAACAGTTCTTCATGACTTTTGCTCCGTATGTGCTGATAAAGGTATACGGCTTTTCCACAGCGCAGATGGCATTGCTTCTGGGAATCTGCGCCGCGGTGAACATTTTCGCGGCGCCAGTTGTCGGAAAGATAACCGACAAGGTCGGCTACCGCAACGTGATGATATGGGATACGGTGATTCTTTTCTTCGTCTGCCTCCTATATGGCTTCGCGGACAAGTTGTTCTCAATGAAGATCGCGCTTTGCGTCGTCTGCGTCAATTATCTGCTCGACGCTATCATCAGCACGACTTCGCTTGCGACGAATATCTATCTGAAGACGCTTGCCGATACGCAGGACGAACTGACGTCCAGCATGTCCACAGGAATCTCGATCAACCACTTGATTTCGGTGATTGTCGGACCGCTTGGCGGAATCGTCTGGGCTCATTACGGTGTCGGAACGCTTTTCTGCTTTTCCGCAGTGATGGCGGTCTTCAATTCGATCTTCGCATATACTCTTCCTAAAAACAAATAGTGCAAAAGACAATCGCATTCATGTGACAAATGATGAAGCAGATACTTCTGACGCTGTCGGTTTTCGTTGGAATTTCTTTTTGCGCCGCGAGCCGTCTTGAAATTCCGAATTCAGGATTCGAAAACGGAGAAGAGCACTGGCGCAATTCCAATGACATGTCGGTCGTGTGCGGGATGGCTGCTCACGATGGTGGCTTCGGTTTGCGCGTTACGGACGAGATGACCAATGACGGATCGTCTTTTGGCAGCGATCCGTTGCCGGCGCATCCGCATAAGACATACATGCTGAAATTCTGGGCGCGGGCGCTCAATGGCGGCAATGCCAATTTGGGAGTGTATCTGCGATTCAGCGATGCTAATGACAGGTTGTTGAATAATGGCGTCAAAATACGTGAAACATATATCCGCATTCTCAATGCCAGTGAATGGCGGCAATACACGCTTTGCGGTGAGGCGCCCGCTGGAACGGAGAAAATACGCGTTTGGATTCACTCCTTTGATGGCTACAGGGGGTGCGGTGATGTGGATTCATTCGAACTATATGAATTGACGGCGGAGGAGGCGAAGGTGGCTGAAAGCACACATGTCAGACCGATCATCTTCCCACCGATCGATGAAACGCGCATCGCAAAGATCGCGGAGATGCTTCCCGAGGAGGCGCAGGGAGTCGGACCGACGATTCACGATCGTGCGGCATGGGCGAAACTGCCCTCTGGAACGCGCAATGCCGTTTTGGGATACGCTGCGAAATACAAGGAAGACGCCATTCCGGAAACCACTGACGAACTCTATTTGGAGTTTCAGAAGAACGGCAACCGCTCGAATTTCGAGGGACGCTATTTCCGCAAATTGGAAATGTTCAACATTTTGGTTCTTGCCGAATGCCTGACTGACAACGGCGAATATCTGCCGAAGATAAACGCGCTTCTCGATTCCATTCTCTCAGAACGCAGTTGGGTGCTTCCTGCGCATGATTCCGCTCTGCTGAATTTCAACGGGAAGGATTTGTATGCGGATCTAGGCTGCAGCAGCAGGGCCGCAGAGCTTGCTCAGGCACGGCACTTCCTTGCCGACAGGCTCTCGCCTGAAATGCGCGAGCGGATAAGATGCGAGATCCTGCGCCGTGCCTTGGAGCCATATCGCGTTGTCATACGCACTGGCGAAGCGCCGTCCGGCACGCACTGGATGGTCGGCAACAACAATTGGAACGCCGTCTGCACGCGAAATATGGTCATTTGCGCATTGTGCCTTCTGCCAACTCGACACGAACGCGCGGAAATTCTTGCAGCCGCCGAGTATTCGAACAAGTGCTTTGCGTCTGGCTTCACGCCTGACGGCTATTGCAGCGAAGGCGTCGGATATTGGGGCTATGGCTTCGGTTTCTTCATGATGATGCATGAGTATGTGATGACGGCAACCGCCGGCAGACTCAATTATCTCGCACAGCATCCCGTGCTGCATGAAGTCTGCGCATACGCGAGAAAGATAATGATGGACGAAAACGTGATTCCCGCATACGCCGATTGCGGAACCGCGCAGCCCGATTATTCACCACAGGTGCTTATTCAGCGCAATTATCCTGAAACGCTGCTGAAACGCGTGAAGAATAGAACATATCCATATCATAATATCATCGAAATTGCCTGCCACGCGTTCACAGGAGACGATGAGGCGATTGCGGCTTCGGCGCAAAAGGCGCCTGATGAAGCCTTCTGGGAGCCATGCACCTATTTCGATGCGGCTGGAGTGCTTATCTGCCGCACGGAAACCGATGGACATGGACGCCTTTCCGCTTCCATCAAAGGCGGAAACAACGCCGAGATGCACAATCACAACGATGTCGGTTCCTATATCATCGCACTCGACAATCGTTCGCTTGTCATTGATCCAGGCAACGAAATCTATACGAGACGAACGTTCAGCAGCGAACGCTACGTTAGCCAAGTCCTGAATTCATTCGGTCATGACGTGCCGCTTGTCGCGGAAAACTTGCAGAAAACTGGCGCCAAGGCGCGCGGAGTGGTGACTGAATTCCATTCGGACGATGCATCGACCATCTGGACCATAGACATGTCGTCATGCTACGCGGTGCCTGAACTTGTCGCGCTGACGCGGCGGTTCGTCTTCGACAGAGTCCGAAAGATCGTCACCGTCACGGACGATGTCTCTTTCTCCTCCCCGCAAAAATTCGAGGACGCGATAATCACGCGCCCTGAGTTCATACAGAATCTTGCGAAGGTGTCGTTTACTTTGCAGCAGGATGATTCCATGCTTTCAGTGCGCATCGCCGTCGAAGGCGCTGATTGGAGCGTGTCGCAAAACGAAATCGAGAATCCAGGGCGTCCCAAGGCCACTCGCATTGCAATTGCATTGAACGAGCCTGTGACCGATGCAAAGGTTTCTGTCATTTATTCTCTGGAATGATGACACACTGTGCAATTCTCAATTCTCAATTCTCAATTCTCAATTAATGATGAATTTTAAATTGAGAAATACGAATTGTGAATTGAGAATTGAATTAATTCTGCATTCTGCATTCTGCATTCTGCATTAATTGAGAATTGAGAATTGAGAATTGAGAATTGAGAATTGAGATATAATGTCTGGCCTGTGTCGGCGGCTTCGCGGGCCAGAAGGACGGCGCGCGTCAAATCGAACGTTTCCTTTTCGTTTACAAGGCATTGAGACTTGCCTTCCAGTGCGTTCACGAAATCGCTGAAGATGCTTCTGGGGCAGGGCGGCGGCGTTATGGAACGCTCTCCTGTTCCGTCGATGATTTTTATGATTCCGTCTGCCACTTCGACGACGCCGTTGTTTCCAGCGATGCGTATTCTGTCGTCGCCGTGAGTTGGCGCCGCATCTGGCCGCAGCAAATCGATGGATGCCTGTGCGAATGCGCCGTTGCTCAGTGTCATCTGGCAGAGTGCTGCGATTTCCATGTCGCCGTTATTGCCGTTGTCCGCGGAGGAATGCATGGCTGATAGCGATGTGATGGATGCGCCGGAGAACCAGAGAATCCAGTCGAATGCGTGGCTTCCCACCCATGGAATGGTGCCGCCGTAGGTCTTGCGGTCGCTGAAGAAAGCGGGCCGTGTGCCGAGTTTGTAGGATTTTCGGGTGGTGATGAGTCTGATGTTGCCAACGATGCCTGATTTGACGAGCGTCCATGCGTGGTAGAATGCGTCGTCGTATCTTAACCCGACCATGGAAATGATTCTCGCACGGCTTTTTCTCCACGCGTTCTCTACTGCATCCAGTTCCTCAAGCGTCAATGCAATCGGTTTCTCGCAAAAGACGTTGATGTTCCGCTCCAGCGCGTCTATGCACATCTTCGCATGGTCTTCGAATGGCCCGTCGATCGAAATGACATCTGGTGTTTCCGCATCGAGCATTTCCCGCCAATCGTCATACCAGCGCGGCGAAAGGCCTGCGCGCGCGGCAAGTGCATTCAAGTCGTCGCGCGAATCGCCTTCACGGCCGGTGGACATGGCGGCCAGATTGACTTGCGGCACTTTGGAAAGGCTTTCGAACACGTAAGATACATGTCCGCGACTTCCTATGAGACAGAGTTTCATTGTGGTAAGAAAACGTGAAATTTGCTTGTTTCCCGCTAATATAACGCAGAAACTGCATGCAGTGCCATCCCTTTCACATGCTCCATCCCCCCACTGATTTCAGAATCTGAATTACATTAAAGGCTCATTGTCGAAAAACGTTTTTTCACAGCGCGTTCTGTTTTTCTGCGCGAATTTTTTCAAATTGCATCATTATGGAATCAAAGAATATCCTTGTCACTGGCGGCGGTCGCGGAATCGGCGCGGGAATCGTGCGTGCACTTGTTTCGGCAGGACACAACGTCGGTTTCTGCGGACGTGCGCCGCTTGAAAAGAATCTTGCGTTTCTGGAAGAACTGAACGCGTTGGGGAGAGGAAGTGCGCGATACTATTCGTGCGATGTATCCAATACCACTGCGCATGCGGCTCTTTTGGATGGCTTCGCCGCGGATTTCGGCGAATTGGACTGTCTTTGCAACAACGCCGGCGTCGCGCCTGAAGTGCGCAACGATGTTCTGGATATGACGGAAGAGAGTTATGACCGTGTGATGACGATCAATCTCAAGGGACCATTCTTTCTGACGCAGGCTGCGGCGAAGCGTATGCTCGCTAACAAAAATGGCAAATTCCACTGCATCATCAACACGGGTTCCGTTTCCGCCGAAACCGCAAGCATCAGCCGTGGAGAATATTGCATTTCGAAGGCAGGCGTCTCGATGGCGACGAAACTCTGGACGGTGCGTTTGGCGAAGGCAGGCATTTGCGTCTATGAACTGCGGCCTGGCGTAATTCACAGCGACATGACGCAGTGCGTGCAGGAAAAATACGATCGGCTGATCGCAAACGGCCTCACGCTTCAGCCGCGCTGGGGCGAACCAGCGGACATGGGCCGCGCGGTCTGCGCGCTGGTGGACGGCGCTTTCGCTTATTCCACGGGACAGGTCATCGGAATCGACGGCGGAATGACAATCTCCAGATTGTAGAAAACGCGTTTAATTTCGCAATATCGCCTAAAATGACCTCCGAAAGATGCATAATCAATATAAATGACACATTTTAATAATAGAGTTTTTTCAAAAGAAGACGATATTAATAAAATTACATTGAATTTGATAACTAAAAATACGCTCGGCACAAATTCCATTTTTTCCCCAACTATAAATCATAGGAGAAATGCATGCGCAAATTCTTGTTGCTTTTGTTTTGCCTTACGTTGAGCCTCTTGGCAGGTCCAAAGTCGTTCTGGCTAGCCTTTCCTGAAAGAGACCAGGACAGTCTTCATCAGGAGCGCTACTTGCGCACAGAGTTCGATTTGTCTGAAAAGGAAATCAAGAAGGCGTCGATCGGTTTCATCGTCGATGATGGAGGCAATGTGATTCTGAATGGCCATGATGTGGCCAAGGAAGGCGTCCGTTCCAACGCAGTGCCGAGCGTCAAGCTGTATGACGTCACGGATTTTGTTGCAGGCGGTCGCAATGTTCTCGCCGTCACGTACATCAACGAAGCCAGCAAGGGCGGTTTCATCATGCATTTTTCCGTTACCTTCCAGGACGGCAGCGAACAAGAGTTCTTCAGCGATGTCGCTACCTGGAAGAGTTCCAAAGTGAAGGCCGAAGGCTGGGATAAGGTCGGTTTTGCCGAAACGGCTGATTGGATTACGCCGAATACTCATGGCGACCGCACTGTTCATCCATGGGCGGACAGAATGGACATGGTTGCCATCTACGCCAACGACGATGCGGCGGCAGAACTCGCACGCAGAGCGGAAGAGGCGGCGAAGGAGCCAGAGCGCAGACGTCAGCGCGAACTGCGTCTCAAGAAGATTCACGAACAATTGGACAGCGAGTCGCTCGAAGAGGTCAAGATCACCTACAAGAACAACGGACCGTTCTTCGACATCGGCGGAAAACTCTACCGTCCAGTGCTCTATAATGGCGGTGTCAGAGATACGCCGAACAGCATGGCGAAAATTCAGAATTTCGCGGATTCGGACATCAATCTCTATGCCGTAGGCGTCGGCGATTCCTTCTGGAAAGGCCCTGGTCAATTTGATTTCAATGGCGTGGACAGAATGCTCGAAAGCGCCATGGCCATCGTACCCAATGGGCGTTTCATGATCGGTCTCGGCTTCGCGCATGGACCGCAATGGTGGAACAAACTGCATCCTGAAGAAACCATCAAGTATGGCCGCAAGGACGACACCTATTCCGAGCGCGACTGCATCGGCCCCTTCCCTGGCCCCTCCTACGCTTCTGAACTATGGCTGAAGGAAGGCTCCGAGGCCGTCCGGAAGCTCATTGAACACATCGAGGCCAGCCCCTACGGAAAGCACGTCTTCGCATATAGAATCGACGCGGGCGTCTATGCCGAATGGCACTATTTCGGCATGGCGGAATCCATGCCCGACATCAGCGAACCCATGACGCGTCTTCTGCGCACCTACCTCCGCGAAAAGTACAACGGCGATGTGGAAGCGCTCCGCAAGGCGTGGAGACAGCCTGAAGTCACCTTCGAGAACGCCGTTCCGCCGCCGGAGGCAGAGCGCATGAAGTTCCTTGACGGCACACTGCGCGATCCTGTCGAACATGCATGGACCATCGACTTCATCCATACCGTTCAGCTCTCGCTCAAGAATGCGCTGCTGACCATGAACAAGGCCGCAAAGGAGGCCTGCAAGGGCCGCGCGCTTATCGGAAACTACTGCGGATACTTCTTCGGCATGGGATACACCGCCGAAGGCTGGCATATCGTGAACGACGATTTCGTCAGTTCGCCATACGTTGATTTCCAAGTGGCGCCCTGCTGCTACTCCAAGCTCTTCCGCAACATCGGAAACTCCATGCTCGCACGCAGCCTGAACGCCTCCTATCGTCTTCACAACAAGTTCTGCATCATCGAGGCGGATGGACGCACGCATCTCACTGCAAAGGACGCCAACACGCACTGCGAGACGGTCGATGACAGCATCGCAATGCTTTCCCGCGATCTGGTTCAGGCCATCAGCAATGGTTGCGCCTACTGGAACTACGATTTCGGACGCGATTGGTACAATTGCCCTGAAATCTTCGAGTTCTACCATCATGTCGCGCCTGTGATCGACGCCGTCAAGGATTTCAGCTCCAGCGCGGATGTCGCTTACATCGCCGACTGGGAGAGCGTATACTACCATGGAGTTCAGGCAGCCTACGGCGGTCCAGGTTCCTACATGGGAATCAACTACGTGGCGAATGAACTGAAGCGTGCTGGACTCCAGTTCGATTCATACTCCTTCGCAGATCTGGACAATCCTGTCCTGCAGGACTACAAACTCTACATCTTCCCGCAGCTCTTCTATGTGACTCCTGAGAAACTCGCCAAGTTGAACGCTCTCAAGAAGGCAGGCAAGAGCTTCCTCTTCATTGGCGCGGCTGGCTGGCTTACGCCGAACGGACAGGATCTTGAATCCATCTTCAAGACCACGGGAATTCGTGCGGAGGTCATTCATAAGAAGTCTTCGGTCACTACTACGCTCATTGATGGCTCCGTCATGGATTACTTCCAGATTCCAGCTGAAATCGGCTGGAAGCATTCTCCAGTGCTGAAGATCACGGATCCAAAGGCGACTCTGCTTGGCACCGTCAAAGTGGAAGACGGCACGGACGTGTTCTCCTACGCAAAGAAGGAAAATGCCGACGGCACCATCACATACATAAATGGCGCGCCTGTCATGTCAGCGGAGGAACTTCGCAGGATTGCCAAAGAGGTTGGTGTGCACGTCTATTGCGACAGCAGCAATGGCACAGTCTTCGCCAACAATTCCATGATTTCCTTCCATACAGGAACGCCTGGCGAGTACACGCTGCGTGCGAAAACTCCAGTGAAGTGGACCATGGTCTTCCCTGAACAGCGCAGCTACGAGGGCGCACAGTCTGAAGTCACCTTCACTGCTTCAAAGCCTAGCACCTATATCTTCATGATTGAACCCTAGAGTTCAATTCTCAATGCTCAATTCTCAATTCATAATTCTATAATTATGCATTAACAGAGAATTGAGCATTGTTTCTGCTTTTATATTAACGCAAGGTCCCTCTGGAAAGGTAGGTTAACCTGCGGCGCGAACTGCGTCTGACGGCGCTAAGAGGGCGGCGTGCACGCCCGTCCTGCCTGCGGCGCGTACTGCGCCTGACGGCGCTAAGAGGGCGGCGTGAACGCCC
>JAKSPA010000050.1 GCA_024405235.1 Lentisphaeria bacterium | reverse complement strand
AATCGGACTAATCGGACTAATCGGACTAATCGGACTAATCGGACTAATCGGACTAATCGGACCAATCGGACCAATCGGACCAATCGGACTAGCCAAACAGGTCGGATAGGTCGGATTAGTCGGATAGGTCGGATTAGTCCGATAGGTCTGATAGGTCGGATTACAGTGATTTCAGCTGTTCTACCATCTTCTGTGAAAGGGCAGCGTCAGGCAGGATCAGATCTGGCAATCTGGAGAATGGAATCATTTCAACAGTGAAGGTGTCCTTGTAGCCGACTTCCTCGAATTTTGCGATTACGTCTTTCATATTTACATCGCCGTCAAGGAGATCGTCGCCGAAACCATGCAGGCCACCGCCACAGTCTGTGCCTTTGAAGTTCTTCAAGTGGACGGCTTTGATTCGATTGCCGAGAATATCAATGTAATCCTGTGGTTTTGTGAGGATTGCGCAGTTTCCGACATCGAAATACATGCCGAGATATTGTGATTGGAACTGGTCAAGGAAGAATCGCCATTCCATCGGCGAGAGCAGGAATCTTGTCCAGACATTCTCGAGAGCGATGGTCACGCCGAGTTTTTCTGCGACGGGCAGAAGTTCCTTCAGCGACTTGGTGGAATTCTCCCACACGGTGCGGTATGGGACAATCGGACGCGATGGCTCCCACGCCACGCATGTTGCGCCAGGAATAACCAGAATCACCTTCACGTCCATCCATGCTGCGATCTGGAGATATTTTTTCGTGAAGGCGATGGCCTCCTGACGTTCCGCTTCGTCAGCCGCTCCAAGCGAAAGAGAGCCGTATTTGCCAGTGGCAAGTGTTTTCAGTCCAACGCCTTTCGCCTTGGCGTATTCTGCAATCGCGCGGCATTCTTCTTCGGTGATGGATTCATTTATTGCGTCGCCGACAGTCAGTTCGATGCCGTCAAGGCCGTTCGCCACCGCGAAATCGATGAATTCCTTTGGTGATTTTTCGCCAGTGAAACCGCCGAACACCCAGTAGTTAAGTGCTTTGTACATTGTGTGATTCTCCTGTTAGAGCGAAATTCTTGCGCTGCCTTTGTCGATGGATTCCTGTTCGGCCATGGAGACGATGAAGCTATCGTAGATGTCATCGACGTTCTGGTATTTGTCGGCCTTGATTCCCTTCTTGACGCAATCCACGAAATAGCGAAGTTCTACGTGCCAGCCTGTTGTCGCTTCCACAGCAGGCGTCTCCACGCGTCCGTCCGTCCAATAGACTTTGAAGCCTTCGGCCATGAGGCGGATGGTCGCCTTTTCGCAGATGACTTGGAACGTCATTTCAAACGGCGTGGTTTTCGGGGCTCCCCAGCACCCTTCCGCTTCCACGACCATGTCGTTGTCGTAATGGTAGAAGGAGATGACATGGTCGATGCCGTTGTTTTTGCTGAGGATGGTGCGACCGATGGAGGTGACTGCCTTCGGCTTTCCAAGCAGATGGCAGATGAAATCGGTGTCGTGCGTGTGCATGTCCAGAAGTGCGCCGCCTGAACGCTTTCCATCCATGAACCAGTTCTCCCAGTTGTTTCCGTCAATGGAAGGCGACAGACGTCTGAAGGTCGCAGACAAAACTTTTCCGAAGGAGCCGTTCTTGAGGTCGTCGTAGAGATATGTGTATTCCGGCCAGTAGCGGACGCAGAGGCCAACGCAGAAGTTGCTCTTCGCTGCGTGGACGGCGTCGCGGATTGCTTTCGCCTCTTCGACGTTGCGGCAGAATGGCTTTTCGCTATGCACGTGCTTGCCCGCCTTCAGGGCAGCGAGAACGAGCGCTGTGTGCGATTCCGTCGGAACGCAGATGTCAACGATGTCGACGTTGGGATCGGCGATCAGATCGAAGCCGTTGTCGTATGCGGTGACGCCTGTAAGATCCAATGGAACCGAATTGCCGATGTTGCCGATAACGGAAGAGATATCGCCGCGGCGCTTGCGCTCATCGACGTCTGCAATTGCAACAATCTCTACGCCAGGCATTTCCTTATAGATGCCGAAATGGGTCGTCCCCATGAATCCCAAACCGATTACGCCAACACGGATCTTGTCCATTTTTGTGCCTCCTTATTTGATAATTGCGTTGTGGAAAAAAACAGAATTGGTTTTCGCTTAATGTATTGACAAGTTATCGAATGACCATTTGAAAAAAATGCAAAATCATGGATTTTCATGCAAATATGCATTATATTCACATCATGGACATATCCTCTTCTAAATCCTCTTTAGGTATTGTACTGCTTCCTGAAATTCAGGAGATATTGGACAATTTTGCCTCGCTTCTGAAGATCCGCGTGGTGTTTTTCGGCACCGCTGGCGAGATTCTGCTTCGTGGACGCGGCGAAGGCAACTGCCGCTATTGCAGATTCGTGCAGGAACAATTCGGCCTGGAGCGCTGCGTCGCACTTGACCGAATGAAGCTGTCGCAGGCTGCGGAAGGCGGTGAAAGCATATCCTATCAGTGTCACGGCGGATTGTGCGAGACAGTGATGCCTCTGCGCGTTTCAGACAGACTTCTTGGCTATGTCATGTTCGGACAGTTCCGCCGAAAAGGAGACAAGCCAGCGTTGAAGGGGACGGCGGAGACGCGCGCGTTCCGTCAATGTCCAGTATTCACGCCGGAAACGATGAAATCGCTTACAGGCATGCTCGCCATGCTCGTGGATTATCTTGTGAGACACGAACTCGTCAGAAGGGACGGAGATTATCTTCTCGGCGAACTAAAGGACTACATCGACCGTCATCACGGCGAGGAGATGCGAATAGAGGACGTGGCGAGATATCTTGGGCGTAGCGTTTCATCTCTCTCGCACTATCTTCAGAAGAACGGCTGCAGGTTTCGCGAACTTCTCATCGAACGCCGCATCCGTCATGTTGAGGAAGGCCTCAGAAACGGCACCTCCCGAAGCATCAAGGAACTTGCCCTTGAAGCTGGATTCAATGATCCGTGCTATTTTTCGAGAATCTATCAGAGGCGCAGGAAGCGTACGATAACGGAATTCCGCTCTGGACTTGAGAAATAGTTTCCTATTGATTGAATGGACGTGAAAGGGGGCAGGGCGCCGACAGGCCTAAAAGGCATCGAGCGGTTTGCAATCCTCGGAAAAGGAAACATAGTATTGAAAATTACCATTTGCGATAGTCTCCATCCAATCAATGAAACTGAATTTCTCCACAGAACCGTCACCTAGTCAATGGCTGAATTGGCATTGGCAACTGGAACATGCAGCGCATTCAATCGAAGAAGCCGCCGAACTGCTCGGAGTAGCTCCTGAAAAATTCGCGTCAAGCCGTCTTGCCGCCGCGCGCTATCCGCTTTTCGTGACGCCGTATTATCTCTCTTTGGCCGAAAGCGCCGAACTCAGCGATCCGATCATTCGGCAGTGCATGCCAAATGATGACGAAATCAATTGCCAGCAGGGGGGCGCGCCAGATGCTCTCGCTGAGGACGCCACATCTCCTGTGCCGCGATTGGTGCATCGCTATACCGACCGTGCGCTTTTCGTCACTGGAAACATCTGCGCAATGCACTGCAGGCACTGCATGAGAAAGCGCGACTGGTGCAAGATGCTTCCACTGCCGACCGACGATGAACTTGCGGCGGCCGTCGAATATCTCAAGAGCCATGGTGAAGTGCGCGAAGTGCTGATTTCAGGCGGCGATCCGCTGATGCTGCCTGAGGAATCTCTTGAAAAGATCATCAAGGCATTTTCTGCCGTTCCGTCGGTCGAAATGCTCCGCATCGGCAGTCGTGTTCCATGCGTTCTTCCGATGCGCATCACGCCGCGTCTCGCCGCAATCATCTCGAGCGGCAAACCTGCGTGGCTTGCGACGCATTTCAATCATCCAAGAGAATTGACGCAGCAGGTCTCCGACGCATGTGGAATACTGAATCGCGGCGGCGTGCCGATTGTCAACCAGAGCGTGCTGCTAAAAGGCGTCAACGACAATGCAGAGACCCTCGGAAAGCTCTTCACTTCGCTGCTGAGATACTACATCAAACCATATTATCTCTTCCACGGCGATCCGATCGAGGGCGCAATGCATTTCAGAACAGGCATCGAGGCAGGATTGAAAATAATGGACGAACTACGCGGAAGAATCTCCGGAATGGCTCTTCCCGCCTTCGCATTCGATCTGCCTGACGGCAATGGAAAAATCCGTCTCCAGCCAGAGAAAATACTTGGACGCGACGAAAACGGCGCTCCGATTTTCAAATCATGGCAGAAAAAGGAGATTTCCTATCCGAATTAATTGCTGAAAATAATTGCAAAACGGCGAATTAGACTTATATTATGCCGTTTGCCGATGGACTGTTTATTCACTGGGCCACGACCGAATCGTGTTTCTTGGGAAAGGTATTCCCTAGTCTGGCCTGGGGCAGTGGAATGGGCAAATAGCATACAGAAGGTTCATTATGACCAAAGAAGAAAAACAGGCAATGATCGATCAGTTCAAGCGCTCCGAGAATGATTGCGGTTCCGTTGAAGTGCAGGTCGCACTGCTGACCGGCCGCATCAAGGAACTCACCGAGCACCTGAAGATCCACAAGAAGGATTTCAGCACCCGCCGTGGTCTGCTGGCTATGGTCAATCAGCGCCGCAGCCTGCTGAAGTATCTCTCCAACAACGATTTCGCACGCTACAGTGAACTGATCGCGAAGCTCGGCCTCCGCCGCTAATTTCAGGAGGTGGCTAAATGAGTCTCGAACAAATCTCCATCGACATCGGTGGCGGACGCTCGATAACCATCGAGACCGGAAAGCTGGCGCTGCTGCCCCATGGATCCGCGGTCGTCAGGCGGCGCGGCACGACCGTCGTCGTCTGTCCAGTCGCCGCCGCCCCCAGAGGAGGCACCGATGTCCTCCCCCTATCGAGGGAGTATCGCGAGCGCTTTGCTGCGGCAGGAATGATTCCTGGCGGCTACTTCAAACGCGAAGGACGCCCGACTGAAAAGGAAATTCTCACCGCGCGCATGACCGACAGACCGCTGCGCCCGCTCTTCCCCGACGGCTTCAACAACGAAGTCCAAATCGTCTCCACGCTTTTCTCCGCTGACGGCAAGCACGAGGCGGATGTCCTCTCCATTCTCGGCGCTTCTGCCGCTCTGATGGTCTCCGACATTCCGTGGACTGGTCCTGTCGGCGCACTCCGCGTTGGACGCATCAACGGCGAATTCATCGCGAATCCGACCAACGAAGAGATCACCCGCAGCGACATCGATCTGGTCTACGCAGGTATCGAAGGCAAGGCAATCATGATCGAAGGCTGCTCCAAGGAAATCTCCGAAGAGGAGCTTCGTGATGCAATGCTTTTCGCCGACGGCATCATCGCCAAGCAGATCGCCGCTCAGAAGGAACTCGCACAAAAGGTCAACAAGGCGAAGTTCGAATACGTTCCGAATCTGCCAAGCCCCGAATTCCTTGCGGCGGCGGACGAATTCCTCAGCGCACGTCTTCAGGCTGCCGTTCAGGCCGCCGACAAGCTGACTCGCCAGAATCAGGAGAACGCCCTCCACGAAGAATACACCAACGAGTTCGTTCCGAAGTTCGCCGATCCGGAGACTGGCGCGCTTCCGAAGGCCGAACAGGCGTGGGAAATTCTGAAGGAGAAGGCAATTCGCGGTCTGGTGCTCGACTACAAGAAGCGCCAGGACGGCCGTGCTTTGGATGAACTGCGCGAGATCACCTGCGAAGTGGGCGTCCTTCCAGTCGTTCACGGCAGTGCACTCTTCAAGCGCGGCGATACGCAGGCTCTTGTTACGGCAACGCTTTCCGGCGCAGGCGATGCGCAGGAATACGATGTCATCGCAGGCGGCGTTGCAAAGAAGAACTTCATCCTCCACTACAACTTCCCGAATTTCTGCACAGGCGAAGTCGGCCGCTACGGCTCCACAGGCCGCCGCGAAATCGGACATGGCGCTCTTGCCGAGCGTTCCATCCGTCAGGCGGTTCCCAGCGTGGATGACTTCCCCTACACGGTCCGTGTGACAAGCGAAATCCTTGGCTCCAACGGCTCCAGTTCCATGGCCACCGTCTGCGGCGGCACGCTGGCGCTCATGGATGCAGGCGTTCCGATCAGCGATGCAGTCGTCGGAATCTCCGTCGGCCTCGTCACTGGCACAGACCATCGTGAATTCCTGACCGACATCATCGGTAGCGAAGACCACTATGGCGACATGGACTTCAAGGTCGCAGGCACGACCAAAGGCATCACAGGCTTCCAGCTGGACCTCAAGATCGCCGGATTGGACATCGAGGGCATGTATCAGGCAATGCTGCGCAACAAGGCGGCACGCGCCAAGATCCGCGCCATCATGGCCGCCTGCATCGCGAAACCGCGCGAAGCGCTTTCGCCAAATGCACCGCAGGTCTGCAGCCTCAAGATCAATCCCGAGAAGATCGGCGCGCTCATCGGCCCCGGCGGAAAGAACATCCGCGGCATCCAGGAGCGCACTGGTGCTCAGATCAATGTCGAAGAGGATGGCACCGTTCGCGTCTTTGTCAACAACAAAGAGGCCATGGACCAGGCCCGCTACGAGATTGAAGCTCTCACGGGAGAAGTCGAAATCGGCAAGATCTACAAGGGCGTTGTCAAGACCGTCAAGGATTTCGGCGCCTTCGTCGAGATTCTGCCTGGCCAGGAGGGCATGGTTCATATCTCCGAACTGGCCGACTACCGTGTCAACAAGGTCGAGGACATCTGCAAGGTCGGCGAAGAGATCACCGTGAAGGTGGTTGACATTGACGATCGCGGCCGTGTCCGCCTCTCTCGCAAGGCCGCTTTGGCCGAGATGTAAGTTTTTTGAATAAGAAGCAACCAAAAGGAGTTTTACAGAAATGAAGAGCGACATCCATCCCAAGTATGTCAAGTGCAAGGTGACCTGCGCATGCGGTAACGTTTTCGAGGTCGAGTCCACTCAGCCTGAGGTCAACATCGGTATCTGCTCCAAGTGCCATCCTTTCTTCACTGGCAAGCAGAAGCTGGTCGATACCGAAGGTCGTGTTGATGCCTTCCGCCGCCGCTATGCAAATCTGAAGAAGTAGCCTTCGGGCACCAGGGCCATTCCATTGCACTGCGAGACGTAAAGCGCGTCCGTATTGCTGGAGTGGCCTGTTTTTTTTGTGAGCGGCACATTTTCCGTGACCGCTTTTTGTTGCCTGTATTGCGCCGTCTTCAACAAAAGAATATATGGATTTTGCCAGTTACATTCAGACAAGTTCGGAACGTCTGTCGGAATTGGAGGCTGAAATCAGCCATTTTGATTTCGGCGGTCCGAATGCCGAGCGTTTTCAGAAATTGAATCGCGAGTACAATAAACTGAAGAAGCTCCTTGAGGCCTGGAAGCAATTCAATGACGCCAAGGCGCAGATTGCAGACAACAAGGAAATGCTCGCTGCGGGAGATGATCCCGACATGGCTGAACTTATCACTGCAGATTTAAAGTCTCTTGAAGAAAATCTCCCTAAACTCGAACAGGAACTCAAAATGCTCATCCTGCCGACGCACCCAAATGAAGGGCGCGACGTCATTGTCGAGATTCGTCCTGCCGCAGGCGGAGACGAAGCGAGTCTGTTCGCAGCGGAGCTTTATCGTATGTATTCGCATTTCTGCGAGCTGAAAGGCTGGCACACCGAAGTGATGGATTTGAGCGATACAGAAGTCGGCGGATTGAAGAACGTATCGTTCATGGTTCGCGGCGACGAAGCGTGGAGCATGCTGCATTTTGAAAGCGGCGTCCATCGCGTTCAGCGCGTGCCTGTGACCGAAACTCAAGGACGCATTCACACCTCCACTGCGACAGTGGCCGTCATGGCGGAAGCTCAGGAAGTCGATATCGAACTGAAGCCTGAGGATCTCCGAATCGACGTTTTCCGTTCCAGCGGCGCAGGCGGTCAGGGCGTCAACCGAACGGACTCCGCTGTTCGCGTGACATATCTTCCCACCGGCGATTTCGTCGCTAGCCAGCAGGAGCGTTCGCAGCACAAGAACAAGGATATCGCAATGCGAATCCTGCGTTCCAGACTGCTTGAGCGCAAACAGCAGGAAGAGGACGCGAAGAACGCCGCCGAACGCAAGAGCCAGATTGGAACAGGCGACCGTTCCGAAAAGGTTCGCACATACAATTTCCCGCAGAGCCGTGTCACCGACCACCGCTTCAATATCACTCACTACGATCTTCCGAAGATCATGGACGGCGAGCTTGAAGAGCTGCTGGGCGAAATTCGCGCGGCCGATGCTGAGATCCGTCTTGCCAAGGAACTCCATCTGGAAGAGTAGTTTTTTTGAATTCGGCTGGAAGGTGCCGCAATAATAATAGGAGTCATTGAACAATGCCAACCAACGACCATATCGGTGGAAAGATCAAGGATCTCCGCGAAATGCGGAATGTCTCTTTGGAGGAACTGAGTGCGAGAACAGGCCTTGAGACAGCGCTGCTTCAGCGTATCGAAGCAGGCGATGTCCCGCTTTCGCTTTCCCCTCTGCAGAAGATCGCACGTGGTCTTGGATGCCGTCTCGGCACCTTTCTTGACGATTCCAACCTTTCTGGACCTGTGGTCAGCGAGGCGGTGGAATCAAGCGACGACCAGAGTCTGCGCTTCACTGGCGGAAATCAGAATGGACTGTTGTTCCACGCGCTTTCCGTCAACAAGGCGGACCGCAGCATGGAGCCGTTTATCGTGGAAGTCATGCCTGCCACGGCAGAGAAATATGAACTCTCCAGCCATGAGGGCGAAGAGTTCATCTATGTGCTTGAGGGTGTCATAGAGGTCGCATACGGCAAGAAATTCTTCCAAGTGAAGAAGGGCCAGAGCATCTACTACGATTCCATTGTACCGCACCATCTCCACGCGGCTGGCTCTGAGGCGGCGAAGATTCTGGCGGTCATCTACAGTCCGAAATGATTTGGATGCATGGAAGAATATGAGCATCTACGACGCAAAACTCTTTAGCGAAAAGACAATCGGCGAGTTCTTCGACGGTTTGGTGGCTTCGCAGCCCGACCATCCGTTCATAATGTATCCGGACCGCAATCTGTGCTGGACATACAAGGATTTCTATCAGCGCAGCGACGATCTGGCAAAGGGTCTCCTTGCCATCGGCATCAAGCGCGGCGACCACATCGGCGTCTGGGCGCGCAATGTCCCAGAATGGCTGACATTCATGTTCGCGACGGCCAAGATCGGCTGCGTTCTCGTGACCATCAACACGAACTACAAGATTCACGAGGTGGAATACGTTCTGAAGCAGTCGGACATGAAGATGATCGCGATTGTCGATGGACTCCGTGATGTGA
>JAKSPA010000005.1 GCA_024405235.1 Lentisphaeria bacterium | reverse complement strand
CGCCATTCCGCGCTCCTGTTCTGCGGCGAGGAAGGCGCGGATGGTATCGCGCGTAATCTCGTTCACGTCCGCAATGGAATTCTTTTCGAGAAAATCTCCGAAGAGCACGAGATCATTTCTATAGGCATCTACGGTTTTCCGCGCCAAGCCACGTTCCAGCAGAACATACTCCAGAAACTCTTTAAGATATGGCATTGAACTTTGTCTCATATCCATAAGATAATCTCGCATGGAAATGCCGTCATTCTCCGCGGACTTTTTAAGTCCATCTGACACTCGTCAACAAAATCCGAAATTAAATGCAGAAATTTTGAGTCAATGATAAGCAAAACGCGAAAATGCTATTAACTTTATAGTACATAACGAAAATTGTCGTCTATTCAATAGCAACTCCACCCTAAAAAAAGATTCATCTCATGAAGAAAGCCCTTCTGATTTTTGCTCTGGCGCTCATGACCGCCGGAATCGCCTCCGCATTCGACAACACCGCGTTCCAGCTGAGTGTCTGGTCTCCCCGCATGCAGCTTGTTCCGCCCGAAATTTCAGTTTCCGGTCTGAAACTGAATCTGCCCTACGGCAGCAACTGCCAGGTCACCGGTCTGGATCTTGGTCTTGTCTCCATTTCCCGCGAGCAGACAAGCGACCTCGAGGCGCATGTCTCCGCGCTGCAGATCAACCTCTTCAACAAGACAACGGGAAGCTTCTCCGGCATTCAGGTCGGTCTCGTGAATCTTGCCGAGACCTCCAGCGGAATCGTCGTCGGTCTGGTGAACTCCACCGCTCAGCAGGCGAACGGCCTTGAAGTCGGTCTTGTCAACACCTCTCTGGAATTCCACGGCCTCCAGATCGGTCTGGTCAACTACACGGAATTTCTCCAAGGCGTTCAGATTGGTCTCATAAACATCGCGACCAAATCCACCCTGCCCTTCTTCCCTGTTGTTAACATGTGCTTCTAAGAAGCTACCAAGACATTCGACACATTCTCCATACTCAATTGTCCCATGATGAAATCTTTGTCGGAAAATGCCAGACAAAGCGACTGCTGACAATTGATTCATGAGAATGAAAACGGGACAGGCTAGACTTAGACTGCCCCGTTTTTTTATTTGCGGAAAGACGACTCGCTTCTAAAAATCCACCTTACGAACCAAAGAACAGGCAATATATGCGGAATCTCACACACAGACAACTCACCTACGGAATCTGCCTTGCGGCATACCTTCTGGGCGCATTGCTTCTGGGCCACTTTCTGAGAAGCCGCCTGTCTGTGGCGGGACAACTTCCGCCGTTGCTCAACAACCTCCAGACTGGCTGGAAGCAGGAGCTGCTTCTGGCGCAGAGCGCGCTTGACGCGCAGCGGGCGGGCCGAAGCGACAAGCGCGAAGCGGCGCTAGAGCGTTTGCGGAAAGTGCAGGCCAGCCAGGACGAGATATTGCGCCAGCGTGTCGTCCTGCGCGAAGCGGATTGGAAACTGATGACGCGGCTGGAAGAAATTGACAGCGGAATCAGAATATCGCTTCGTCCGATCACTGAATCGCGCGAAGTTCCGAAGCGCCTTGAAGAAATCTGGGAGCTTCTGAATCAGGCGGAAGCGCTAATCGAAGAAGGGACCGCGTCCCTGCAGACCTACACGATACTTTGCGGAATATTCGGATGGCTGTGGCCGATGCCGCTGCTAGTGCTCGGAGCATATATCATATATAATATGTACATGGAGAAGGAGCAACAGAAGCGAACAATCGGAAACTACCTTTCACTGCCTACCGACCAATTGCTCGAAGGACATGAGATCTCCACGAGACGTGCGGGCGCAAAGGATGATCCGTTCTTCATCGAGGGGATAGAAGAGATACTGCGACGCGTGCGTCAGGAAAGCCATTCAAGAGAGAATTTCATTGCGACGATGTCCCACGAGATTCGCACGCCGATGAATGGCCTGCTTGGTTTCCTCTCGAATTTGAAGGAGACTCAACTGAACGACCAGCAGAAACAATATCTGAGGATAATCGAATCCAGCGCGAAGGGTTTGACGCACGTCATCAACGAAATTCTCGACTTTACGAAATTGCGTGCAGGAAAACTTGCGCCATCGGAAGTCACATTCGACTTGCGCAGTTTTGCGGAAGAGCGCGTTGCGCTTGCGAAGCAGTCCGCCCGTGGCAAGCAAGTCAAAGTCCAACTGCTGTTCAATGGAGAAGACGCCGTGCTTCTACGCACCGACCCGTCCATGCTCCGACAGATTCTGGACAATCTTCTTGGCAACGCCGTCAAATTCACAGAGCGCGGTTCAGTCTCTCTTGAAATAGCGGTAAACAGCGAAGGCGATGCACTAAAGGTCGATTTCTGCGTAAGGGATTCGGGCATAGGCATGACTCAGCATGAGCAAAGCCTTCTTTTCAAGCCATACAACCAGGCCGATATTTCCATCGCCAGACGATACGGCGGCACGGGCCTTGGCCTGACAATCTCGCATTCGCTGGTGGAACTTCTGGGCGGGAATCTGCAAGTGCGAAGCAATCCAGGAGAGGGCAGCGCCTTCTTCTTCACGCTGAAATGCGCCGCCTCCAAACCAGAAGAACAGGTTCATCTTTCCGACCTGTATCATGTCAAATTGCCGCGAACCGAATTGAAGAAGCACTGGGCACTGCTCGTCGACGACACATTGACGAATCTCTTCCTGCTTGAAACCATCTGCCAGTCGGTCGGACTTCCATACCGCACGGCAGAAAACGGCCGAGAGGCGCTGGAACTGTGCAAGCAGCAGCACTTCGATCTCATTTTCATGGACATACAGATGCCGATAATGGACGGCTACACCGCCATACGCGAAATCCGCAAACTGCCAGATTCCGCAACGACGGCCATCATCGCATTGACGGCCTCCGCCTACCAGAAGGACGTCGAAAAGGCCCTCGGCGCAGGTTCCACGGGATTCATTCCGAAGCCTTTCGAACGCGATCAACTCCTGCTGTGCATAGCTGACGCGCTTGACATCACGCCAGAACGCGAATTGCGCGAAGAGGAGAGAGAACTCTCCGAATCTCCCGAAGCGGCAACCGTGCGCAGAATGCACGACTTCATGCGCGAACAATATCAACTGTCGCTAGGCGAAATCAAAATGCTTCTCGCGCAGACGCTGACCGATTGGCGCCCAATGCTTGACAACCTTCTCGGATATGCTCAGCAAGGCAACGCTCAAGAGACGCTGACGCTGCTGCATCGCCTGAAAGGGCAACTTGCGGCAATAGGACTTCTGGAGCATTCCGAACAGACAGTCGCCATGATGGACGCATTCCGCGAAAATCGCAGAGAAGATGGCCAGACGATGATTCTGGGCTTCATACAATCGCTGACGCGAATATTCAAACTGCTGGAAAACGACGTCACCTTGAACTGACGACAGATGCTGACCATTCGTTTCCAATCAAGCACGCTGCTAATCACATGCGAAGGAGAGCTTCCTGCCGGAATAGGCGACTATTGCCGATACGACAGTCGCGTCCAGGCCTATCGCGCCTCGGCAGGCGATTATGCGTCTATACTCCTGAGCCTCTACAGAAGCAAGATTCCATACGATGACCAGGCGCGTCGGTACAACACACTCGACCTCTCTGCAAAACTGTGGCGCGAGCCACGTTTCTACCAGCGTGAAGCGCTCAAGGCGTGGGAGAAGAACATTCGCCGCGGCATCGTCGTCCTTCCGACAGGCACAGGGAAGTCCTTTTTGGCTCAGATGGCGATAGCGAGCAGCAAGCGCTCCACGCTTGTTGTCGTGCCTACTCTGGACCTTCTGGCGCAGTGGGCGCTGCAATTGAAGAACGCATTCGGCTGTCCGATCGGCACCCTTGGCGGCGGAAGCCACGACATACAAGACATCACGGTTTCGACATACGATTCGGCACTGCTCTCCATGAATTCCAATGGCGACCGCTTTGGTATGCTTGTGGTTGACGAATGCCATCACCTGCCTGGCGCGGCGTATTCGCAAATCGCTAAAATGTGCATCGCGCCCTATCGTCTTGGGCTGACCGCCACTCCCGAACGGCCTGACGGACTGCATGCGGAATACGCTTCGCTTCTCGGACCGATTTGCTACAGAAAGGAGATCACCGACCTTCCTGAAGAGACGGTTCTTGCGCCATACGAAACCATTCCCATCTACACGCAGCTGGACGAAGATGAACAGCAGGACTACCAGCGCGCACGCGAAATCTACACATCCTTCGTCCGCAAGCAGCGCATATCGTTCGGAAGCAGCCAGGGCTGGAACAACTTCCTGCACGCATGCGCCAGATCGCGTGAAGGCCGCGCGGCATTTCAGGCCTACATGGAGCAAAAGCGCATATCAAGATCGCCGCGCTCCAAATTCAAAATGGTCGCGGAACTTCTGGAAGCGCACCGTCATGACAGAACGATCATCTTCACCGCCGACAACGCGACCGCCTATCTGCTCGGAAATCTCTTCGCGCTGCCTGTGATCACGCACCACACGAAAACCGCCGAGCGAATGGACTTTCTGGATTGCTTCAGGCGCGGAGACTATCCGGTTCTGGTGACAAGCAAAGTCCTGAACGAAGGCGTGGACGTTCCAGCCGCAAACGTCGGAATCATCGTCTCTGGCTCTGGTTCCGTGCGCGAACATGTTCAGCGTCTTGGAAGAATATTGCGTCCCTCGCCTGGCAAAACCGCCCTGCTCTACGAACTCATCAGCGAGAAGACAGGCGAGACCTACATATCGGAACGGCGCAGAATGCAGCCTGCATACGGCAATTCGCAGAAAACCGAGGGGCCGCCAACCAAGCCATTTGTCAGCGCGACGTGCCGTCAGGGGAATATACACCCGCGCTTTGTCCAGCCGACTCAGCAAAACCTTCTCCAGTGCGAGCAACTGCTGGAGATCTACCGCGACGCGGCATCATCCCGCGCGCAACATGGGGAAATAGATGAATACCTCAAGCCGATAATCACCGATTCGACGAACCCGCGTTTCGCTCAGGCGCTGATAAAACTGCTGGACGACCAATGCGAATTCTCTTCGCTCTCGAAATTGGACTACCCTGCCCTAAGACGCGAACTTTTTCTGGCGTCGGCGGCGCTTCTCAAAGGAGATGCGCCATTGCCAAAGGACCTTTGTTGGCACGCCGAACTGCGGACGCTCTGTCCCGCCAACGCACTGCTGGACGGCGGCCAGTTGTACGGCGACCTTCCGGAAAACGATAGTCTTCTGAATTTCGACGAATTGACTGCAGAGCAATTGCTTGAAAGATACAACACGGGAATTGTGCAGGCGATTCTCATGAATGCGAAATCAATGAGAATACAGGTCGGCAGCGATGATGCGCCGCGCCTGCGCCGCCTCTGTCAGTATCTCCGCTTCTTTCAGCTGCTCGCCGATGTGCGCAACATCGCAAAGGAAGAACGCGACTCATGTGGTCTGCGATGGCTGGAAATGCAGGTCGATGGTCCTGCGTCAGTGCTTGACCAGGGGCGTAAATACGGCCTGCAGCTTGCGACCTTCTTTCCCGCCGTCTGCACGATGCGGAAATGGAACCTTGAAGCGCAAATCGAATGGGATGAAAGGGATGTCACGCTGAAACTTGACGACACCGTCGGCCTAAAATGTCCATACCACCAGTTTTCCGCATACATTCCAGACGAAATTCGACTTTTCCAACAGCACCTTCAGGAGAACTACGGCACGCTTCAATGGAAGATTGTGGAAGATTCGCCTTTCATCAAAGGCGCAGGAAGCGAAATAATCTTCCCTGACTTCAGCTTCAGGAAAAAGAAATCGCGTGCGACCATTCATCTTGAACTGTTCCACAGATGGCACCCGCGCGGCCTAGCTGAACGTCTCGCATGGCTTGAAAGGCATCCGGACACGCCGCTTGTCATCGGAGTGGAACGAACGCTTGTCAAGCGCGAAGAGACCGCCGCCCTGCTGGCGAATTCCGCATGGTTTCAGGAATACGGCTTTCTCTACAGAGATTATCCAACTGTAGAGAAGACGATCAAGGCGCTTCAGAAACGCCTTGACAATAACGAATTGCACTAATGCGCATCTCATTTCTCAAAACATCGAAAATAGCGCTGATCGCATTATGGCTTCTGCCGTTGCTGTCATTCGCGACATCGCGCACCATCTACAGTCCAGTCAACGAAAAGTCAATCACGGACTTCTGGGTGCTGCGCGAAGCCGCCACGACATCGCTGAAGCCATGGCCGAACGGCGAGCCTGGCCTTGCCGCATGGGTGCAGATTCCAGCAAGCAAGGGCTATCCGTCCGCGCGTCTGCAGATTCCCGAAGAATTGCAGGATTGGCGTAGCGCCAAGACTCTGCGCATTGAACTGTTCTGTCCAGAGCGCTGTCAGATCGAAATCGAAATCGCGCCGAAGAACAAGCTCGGCGGCAGAAACATGTCGTGGTATGACCGCAAGTTCGGGCCAGGCCGCACTGCAATCGAACTGAACATAGAAGAACTCCAGGCTGATTGGGATCTAAGTTCGGTTGTATTCATCGATCTCTTTTCAGCGAAACCGAAGCGCGAATTCTCCTTCTACGTCGGCGATGTCAAGCTGGAACTCAAGAATCCCTTCCAGGAGGCCGCCGAACACAAGGCCGCGGCAACCGCTCTGAAGGAATCGCTGTCGTGGCGTCTTGAAGCGTTGGGCACAAGCCGTGCGAAGGACCACCGCGCCATACAAGGCATGTCCGAATCGCTGCCGGAAGCACCGGACATCGACCAACTCGCGAATTTCCAGAGTTTCTGCAAAGATGAATTCCCGAAGATGGACAAGGAGATTTTCCGTGGAATCGCTCAAGGCGGATTAGGAATCCTCTGGTGCCTTCCCGAAGAGAAAATCCACCGCGGAGACTATGCGTTTCTGGCGCCGCCTGCGGATTTCTACTCAATCGACGCGGCTCGCGGAGAGGGCGAGAGCGCTCAACTGGTGGCGTATGCCGAAGACGCAGCGACGAACGTGAAGGCCGTCATCGTGTCCGCGCCTGTCTCCGCAAACGGAACCGTTCTTCCAATGGAGAACATAAAGCTTTCACCTGTGGGACTGATCGACTGCCCCTGCCCCGCCTACGTGATTGACTACATCGGCTACTGGCCGGATCCGATTCTCGAATATCTCGATACGCCTTTCGACATCGAAGAGGGAGTCTTCCAGACTTGGTGGCTTGACGTGAAGGTTCCTGAGAACCAGAAACCAGGCCGTTACGAAGGCAGCGTGGAAATCACTTGGGACGGCGGTCTCAAGGACATGCCATTCGTCGTCAACGTGCACAACTTCAAGCTCGAAAAAGGTCCCGCATACTTCTCTCCCGTAAGTTTCAGCCCCTTGTCAGACTATCCGGAGAGCGCTTCCGCACGTGCGAAATACAAGGACCAGATCGCCGACCTTCTCATTGAAAACCGCCTGAATCCAGACGACATCTACTATGGTCCGAGAAGCGATGCCTCCACCATGCAAATGAACAAGAGAATCATCGAACAAGGCGGCAAATATTTCAATCTAGGCTACGTCAATGGAGAAATCACGGACGAAGATGAAGCGAAGCTGGCGGAAATCTACGAAGAATACAAGAAAATGGATCTTCTGGACCACGCGTACATCTACTCATTCGACGAAGCCACACACGACAAATTTCCGCTGATACGCAAGTCGCTCGAAAGAGTCCGCCGCGCCTGCCCTGGCATTCCAATCGCCACGACGCTCTACGACGACACATTCGGACTCGGCAGCGGATTGGACGACCTTGTCGATATTTGGATTCCAGGCACGATAAGCTTCTCCGCCAACGCCGAAAGCATCAAAGCCGCACGCGAGCGCGGACGCAAGGTCGGCTGGTATGTCGCATGCGCGCCATGGCTGCCATACGCGAACTATCTGCTGGAATATCCTGCGCTGGCGCCGCGACTGCTCATGGGCTTCATGCCGCAGAAACTGAACAACGACGACATCTTCCTCTACTACCACTCTTCCATCTTCTGGAATTGGATCGAAGACGAAAAAGGCGACGACAGGCACAAAGGCGACATAAAGGTTCCGATTTCGGGCGGTCCCGTGATTCAGCCACCATGGTCGGGCAGAAGTTTCGGTCAATTCAACGGCGACGGACGCCTTGTCTATCCTGCCGCCAATGGGCCGATTCCGTCTCTTCGCCTGAAATACATCCGCGACGGCGTGGACGACTGGATGTACATGGAATTGCTGAAGCAGTGCCTGAAGAACTCCTCCAGAATGCCGGTGCCATGGCGCCGCGCCGCAGAGACCGAATTGAAAGTTGAAGACGCGATCGTCACCTCCCACACGATCTGGACGCGCAACCCGCTGCTGGTTTACGCAAAACGCGCACGCCTGCTTCGTCTTCTTGACGAATATTTCCAATAGAAGAATGGACGTTGAACTGCAAACACACCTGCGCGAATGGGCCGTGCAATACGAGAAAAGCGATTTTCTCAAGGACGATCCGTCGCAATTCATGCACCGCTACAAAACAGCGCGCGACATTGAAATCGCGGGTTTCTTCGCCGCCGCGCTTGCCTTCGGCCGCCGCACATGCATTCTGAACAAAGTAGGATGCGTTCTGGACGCGGCAGGCGAATCGCCTGCGAATTGGATTCTCTCCAGAGGCTACGATTGCTTCTTTCCAGACAGCGACGCCTCCTTCTATCGCGTTTTCACATACAGGCAACTACGGCGCGCCTGCGAGACGCTGCGCGGAATTCTGCAGGAGCACGGCACGCTTGGCGAGCAGCTGAAACAGCTCCATCAAAGCGGCGCCACAAACCATCAGGCAGGGCGGCTTGCAAGCGTTCTGGCGGAGCTCTTTCCCGCTGAATGCGCACCGCTGGTCCCGCATGGTTCGGACACGGCGAACAAACGCCTGAATCTCTATCTCAGATGGATGGTTCGCGGAAATTCGGAAGTCGACATGGGCCTGTGGACATGGTATCCCGCTTCGGAACTCATAATGCCGCTGGACGTGCATGTCGTGCAGATGTCGAAGGAATTGGGCCTGCTGCCGCCGAACGCGACGGCATCTCTTTGCAATGCGCTAAGACTAACCGAAGCGCTTAAGGAAATCTACCCTGACGATCCAGTGCGCGGCGACTACGCGCTATTCGGATACGGTGTGAATTCATGACAAGACTCTACTTTCTACAATCAAACGATCCCACCTACAATCTCGCGGTGGAGGAATTGCTGGCGTGCAACGCGACGGAACCTGTATTCATGCTTTGGCAGAACGAGCCATCCATCATCATTGGACGGCACCAGAACACAGCAGCGGAAATCGACGGCGATTTCGTCAAGCGCCGCGGCATTCGCGTGGTCAGGAGAATCACGGGCGGCGGCGCGGTATATCATGATCTCGGCAATATCAACTACAGCGTCATTTCGCTGCGGCGCGAATGGGGCGCAGATTCCGCGGCGCACTTCACGGCGCCTATTGTCAATGCGCTGAAGGCGCTTGGCATCAATGCTGAATTTTCAGGAAGGAACGACATTCTGGCAAATGGCCTGAAGGTCTCTGGCTGCGCACGAAGCGTCCCAAAAGACCACACGCTCTTCCATGGAACGCTACTATTCGACACCGATCTTGAAATACTCTCGCAGGCGCTCAAGCCGGATCCCGACAAAATCATCTCGAAGGGCATAAAGTCCGTCCGCGCACGCGTGGGCAACATAAAAGAGATGCTTCCTGAAGACAAGGCATCCATGACGATGAGCGAATTCACGCGGCACCTTCTGAGCACCACAGCCGTCTTCTTCGGAGGCGAATGCTTTCAGCAGATTCCCGACGGTCTGGCGGTGGAAGCAGAAGCGCTGGCGAATGCGAAATACCGCACGTGGGAGTGGAACTACGGCTCATCCATCGCATACCAGGTCCACAAGAAGACGCGCTTCGCAGGCGGCTCCATCCATGCGGATTTCAATGTCGGCGAAAATCGAATCGCCGATCTGCGCTTTACGGGAGACTTCTTCGGATCGCGTCCAGTCGAAGAACTGGTTGCGAAAATCAATGGCCTTTCTCCAAACAGCGAAAACCTTCTGAAAACGCTCTCTGCACTTCCCCTGACGGAATGGATTGCGGGAATCTCCGCAGATATTCTGGCTGAACTGCTTACCGTGGAACAATGATTTTCAGCGCAAACTAACACCTCAGACATGTTGAAAAAAATCCGAATTTCTTTTTTGGCGGCACTCGCGATGAAGAGCCTTTTCTGCGTCTCATGCGACCAGCGGGACATACACGACTATTCGGCGGAAGAACATTTCTCCGCAGCACAGGCCTGCAAGAGCTCTCCAGATGATCTGGCACTGACCATTTGGCACTACGAACAGGCTCTCGATGATGGAACTCTTGACGAAGCGACTGCCGCGATCGCAAAAATCGAATTGACGTCCTGCCGAGACGAATACATGCTCCAATCCGGATGCATATCCTCCACTGGCGCAAAGAACCAGGACCTTGAGACTCAACTACAGCTTCTGAAACGCAGGAATTCCGAACTGGAGAGTTGGATTTCACGTCTTAACACGGAAAATCTGATCCTGCGACAATCGCTTACGAAGCTACAGGAGGATAATCGCTGATGTCCAAAGGCACATTCACATTCATGGGTTCCGGAACAAGCCGCGGCGTTCCAATGCTATGCTGCGACTGCGAAGTATGCCGTTCAACCGACCCACGAAACAAACACACGCGCTCGTCAGGCCTTGTGACCATAGGAAAGACAAGGATTCTGATCGATTGCGGTCCCGATCTGCGCGCGCAGCTCCTGCGCGAAAATGTGACGAGACTGGATGCAGTGCTTCTGACGCATCCGCACTGCGACCATCTCGATGGTCTGGACGACTTGCAGGGACTCACCGTCCACTCGCGCGAAGAACTTCCGTTCTACTCTTCGCCTGCGAATCTGAAGGTCGTCCATCAGCGTTTCGGATACGTCGACGAACTGAAAATCGCGCCGAACGGCACTTTGCGCTGGAGCATTCCGCAGCTTGACTACCGCGAAGTCACCGAACCATTCGACATAAACGGCATCACGGTGATTCCGCTACCGCTCTTCCACGGACGCGCGCCGACCTACGGCTACCGCATCGGTTCATTCGCATACGTCTGCGACTGCAGCAGAATTCCAGACGAGACGTACGCGCTTCTGGATGGCGTCACGGACGTGGTGCTCGACGCGCTGCGCTGGAAGGAGCATCCAACGCACTTCAACATTATTCAAGCAGAACGCGAATTCAAGAAGATCGGCGCGAAGCGCGGATGGCTCACGCATCTGACTCACGACATTCTTTACGAACGCGACCAGCACAATGTCGCTGAAGGATGCACTCTGGCATACGACGGCCTCTCTTTTGATTTCGAAGTATGAAAAAGGGCGACGACAATCAAACCACGAAGGAGCGGCGGAATTTCCTGCCGCTTCTGCTGATCGCATTCTTCCTGCTGAGAATCATCTCATGGGCGACGGCGGAATTATGGTACGACGAAGTGCTTTCGCTGCAGCTGTTCGTCCTCAAACACGAAAATATCGCGGGAATATTCAGAGACTACTGCATCGCCAACAACCACTTTCTGGCCAACGCAATCGAATGGCTGTGGACACGCCTCTGCCCATTGGCGCTTGGCAGCGAATTCGCCTTGCGCATTCCAGCCATTCTTTGCGGCATCGGCACGCTTCTGGTCGCCTATTTGCAGTGGAGGAAATGGCTAGGCGAAAAAGTGGCGTTCTGCACAGGCCTGCTGATGGCGGCCAGTCCGGTCTTCGCCGCGTTCGCCTATCAAATGCGTGGCTATTCTCTTGCCATGCTCCTATCGACATGTGCCGTCACGGCGCTCATGCATCGTTTTGAAAAGGCCACATGGCGGAATTTCACAGCGCTGTTTCTATCCTCTCTCGCCCTGCCGCTCGTAATGCCATCCGCTGCCATGCTTCCCGCGGCCTTGGTCGCCTCGACAGGGCTGAATGTCCTCACGAAGGCCTCCAAGACGCCGCAGACGTTTCTCAAGCAACTTCAGAACGGCTTCGTCACTGCCGCTCCTGCAATCGCAGGCGCCTTGCTCGGAGTGCTTTACTACGGAACCCTCTGGGCTGAATTTCAGCGTGCACGCGCCGAATCAGGCGGCTGGGAGAGTTCACTGCTGGTCGCAGGCCATCTCCTGCTTGCATTTGCGCTTCATCTTTCGATATTCATCTGGCCGCTTGCAAAGGCCTTGCTCTCCAAAAATCCAAAAGCTCCGCTTGCAGGGAATCTATTTTGGGGAGTCGTCATTGCAGCGACGGCGGTCCTGCTTGTCCCCTCTCCTGTAAACCGCGCGCCATTTCCGCGCGTTTTCCTGCCGCTTCTGCCAATGCTGACCTTCGCAGCCGCTCTGACGGTCAAATCGAGCGAGCGGCTTTCGGCGATGCAGTTCAAGAAACTCGCGATTCTGACGTTGCTGCCAGGCCTCATCATCGGCATTCTCGGCGACCTTCTCACCGCACGGCAACTGGACACGCGCGAGATTCTCCCGCAGAATCTCCTTCAGCAATACTATCGCGGCAACAACCCATGCTCGCTCAACATGTCAAGATTGACGAATGACACGCAACGACGGCTGATACTTGTAAACGCGAGCGATGTTCCCGCATTCTCATTCTACTGGCAGATTTACGGCGGTGCGGCTACGAACAACGCCTTTGACGTTCCTCCCTACATGCCTGGAAACATCAAATTGCAATCTCTCGAGACCGTCCGCAACCTCCATTACGACATTGCGGTCTTCGCACGCACCGAGAACGAAGCAAGAAGCATCCTGCAACTGCAGGGTTTGCCGCAGGACGCAGCCCTGTCGGCTCCTCCTGTCATAGAGCACAGGACGCTATTTACCCTTGAAGGCAGATAGTTCTTCAGAAGAAAGCCGCCGACATGGCGGGAGCGCCGCGCAAATGCTCCCTGAAAAAATATAGATTTTCGCAAAAGAATTATAGTATTGAAAATCTCGTCCATCAGAAGAAATCCATTGTCTTTTTTGCGAAAGAACTCCCGCCATGCTAGACATCGTCATATCAGAGATTCCCGAAGTTGAGGAACCCGCGACCATGAGCGCTGCAGTGCAGTTGATCATAGGAATTGGCATCGCGTTCATAGTGCTTTTCGCGCTGATATGGATTGTCGTTCTGTTTGCGAATTATCTGCGCCGCCACGCAGGGAAGATACGCAGTAATCTTGGAGACGCGCCGGAGAATGAAAAAAACGGCGAGGGGAAAATATAGATGCCTCCTATTTCGTTTATAGGCTATGAACTGACTTCCGCAGAGATCGAGACGCTTCACGCGAAGATGGCCGAAGCGAATTGGCTCTTTTCGGAAGTCCAATACGCCCATTGGCGCGGCACACAGGGCAAAGTTAACATCACCGCCTACCTCTCCGGCAAAGTGACTTTCCAAGGCGCTGGATGCGAAATGGTCGCGGAGTATTTTCTGCCAGGCAAAGCTGCCGCGCCGTCCAAAAAACAGCCGCAGGCACGGAAATTGGACGATGGCCGCACGGAGAGCGCCCTTGAAGTCGCCCTTCGCACCGATCCAGCCATGTTCGAGCCGCATGCGGGAATCGACGAATCGGGCAAAGGTGATTTCTTCGGGCCGCTGGTCATCGCCTGCGCATACACCGATGCGGAATCGGCCGCCAGACTGCTTGACGCAGGCGTGCGCGATTCGAAACTGCTCTCATCCGATGCAGAGGCAAAAAAACTGGCCACGACGATTCACAACGTTCTCAATGGCAGATACTCCTTCGTGATCATACGACCGGAACGTCTGAACGAAATGCATGCGCAATCCGGAAATCTGAACAGCATTCTCGCATGGGGACATGCGACCGCGCTGGAAGAGCTGCTGACAAGGGTCCCTCCATGCCCGAGAGCAATTTCAGATCCATTCGGACGCGGCAATCTTGTTCGAAGACATCTGAAAGAGCGCGGAAAAGGCATTGCTTTGGACGAACACCCCAAGGCGGAAGCGGATATTGCCGTCGCCGCGGCATCCATTCTTGCAAGAGCGATTTACATTAAGGAAGTTTCCCGCTTGTCCGAAAGCTGCGGGCTGACGCTGCCCAAAGGCTGTAGCCAGAAGGTGGTCAACACGGCCAGAGAATTTCTCAAGCTTCATTCAAAAGAAGCACTTGCAGGATACGCAAAGACTTTTTTCAAAACTTTTGAACAACTGTAATCAGCAAATCGTCTTTTTTTTCAACAAATAGTCCAACAAAGAGGAAGAAAATGATTTTTTCAGGATTTACAGATGAAGTCAGTTCGAGTCTTGCCGATCAGATCGCAGTCACCAAGGAACTGGGCTGGAGCAACATCGAAATGCGCGATGTCGATGACAAGCTTCTCGGAACCATGACCGACGAAGAGTTCGACAAAGTTTACCAGATGCTCACCGAATCAGGCGTCAAGCTCCACTGCTACGGCAGTGCCGTCGCCAACTGGAGACGCCATCCGCGCAGCGCACAGGACTTCGAAGAAACGAAAAACGAACTGCTCACAGCCATTCCACGCATGCAGAAGCTTGGCTGCAAACTCATTCGCGGCATGTCCTTCCTTATGACTCCTGACGAAGAGCCAGATTCTCCTGAACTGGAACAGATCATCTTCGCTAAAGTCAAGGAACTCGTCAAGATCTGCGAAGACAACGGCATTGTCTATGGCCACGAGAACTGCATGAACTACGGCGGTCTGAGCTATCTCCACACGCTGAAGCTTCTCGAGGCGGTCGGCGACACTAAGGCCTTCACGCTCATCTACGACACCGGCAACCCCTGCTTCAACTATCGCCACATCGGCCAGAAGCCATATCCGCTCCAGTCCTCTTGGGAATTCTACAAGATGGTCCGCCCCTACGTCACACATGTCCACATCAAGGACGGCACCGCTTTGCCTCAGGCGGACGGCAATCGCCCCTCCGCAAGATTCACCTTCGCGGGCGACGGCAACGGCGATGTCCGTGCGATCATGACCGACCTTCGCGAGACAGGCTATGACGGCGCCTTCTCCATGGAGCCCCACATGGGTTCCATCTATCACGATCCCAACGGCAACGTCAACAGCCCTGAAGCGAAGAAATTCAGACACGACATCTATGTCGAATACTGCAAGCGCTTCATGCAGCTGCTGCGCGAATGCGGCTGGCAGTTCTAGACAACGCATCCGCTTCCGATTCTCGATTCGCCTGATGTGCATAATCGAGAATCGGAATGCAAACGATTCTCAATATAGATGAGCATAGAGAAGACAATCTGGCCCGGCAGCACGCAACTGGCGCCAAGCCCCGTGGTTCTTGTCGGAACAGGCGACGGCAAGAGGCGGCCGTGGGACATCATGACGGCGGCGTGGGCAGGAACGCTCTCCTCCGATCCGCCGATGGTCGGCATAGGCGTCCGTCCAAGCCGTTTCACCTACGATCAAATCGAAGCGCTCCAATGCTTCACGCTGAACATGCCGACGGCGGCACAGGCACGGGCAGTGGACTACTGCGGCGTCATCAGCGGACGCGACACAGACAAATTCTCCACGCAGGGCCTCACGGCGCTTAAAGCATCGAGAATAGTCGCGCCGATCGTGGAAGAGTGCCCTGTCTCGCTGGAATGCGAAGTGAAGCACCGTCTTGATTTAGGCTCGCACGTGCTTTACATCGGTCAAGTCGTCGCCGTGCAGGTCACTTCCTCTCTAATAGACGACAAGGGCAGGCTTGATCTGGCGAAAGCGGACCTGCTTGCATACGCACACGGCCACTACTACTCTCTCGGCGCAGACCTGGGACACTTTGGCTACCCGGTGAAAAAGAAATAGTTTTTTGCACAAAATGAACAAACCAACAGAAGAGCGTTCACCTGCCGATTTTCTTCCCGAAAAATATCCGCTTTTGACATTCAGCGAAGAGGATTGGAGCGTATTCTGCCACAACTGCGAGACGCTTGAGCTGCCTGATCCGAATCCGAGACGCAGCGTTTTCGAGGCCCTTTACAGCCATCTGGTCGGCGTAAACCAGTGGCTGAATCTCACGCGTCTGACGACTCCTGCGGACTATCTTAAATTCTCACTGCTTGATTCTCTGACGTTGCTTCCCGTTCTGGAATCGCTCTGCGAAGAGCAAAGTCCCATCGTGGATTTGGGCAGCGGCGGCGGCTATCCGGGCCTGCCTCTCATGACATGCATGACCACGCAGGATTTCACGCTGATTGACGCACGCCAGAAGAAGGTCGACTTCCTGAACGCATCCATTCCGCTGATTCCGAGAAGCGGAAAAGGCGCCGCTGCGTCATTCCGCGGGAAAGATGTGTCCCGCGTTCGTCCCGATCTATATCACCACGCGGAAATCGTCACCGCGCGTGCAGTCGGCAAAGGCGTGGAACTTCTTCCAGATGCATACGAACTTCTTGCGCCAGGCGGCGTTTTCGTGTTGATGAAAGGCCAGAGCTGGCCGACGGAAGAAGCGCCGATATTCACGGAAGCGTGTCCTGCCTTCGGTTTCGACGTGGCGGAAGACACCGAACTGTCGCTGGTGCCTGGCGATCCCGTTCGACATATTATTCTTGCAGTCAAGAAAGGCCGTCAGGATCTGCGCAAGATGCGCAGGTATTTGGCATGATGGACCGCTTGGGCCAAATGGGAGGGGGGGGCCAACATGGTCCATCCTTCCCGCTTCCACACTCAAATTTCCCAATTTTACAATTGAAAGAAAACTAAAAAGTATTATGTTAAGTTGTTTGATATACCTAGAAAACTGATTATACACTTTACTAAACCACAAAAATGGAATCAATCTACCAGAAAGACCAGAACGAGTCTTTTGAAACACTCTTCAAAGCGCCAGGCGCACTCTATCGCGACACACCATTCTGGGCCTGGAACTGCCATCTGGAAGAAAAGCAGCTACGCGAGCAAATCGGCATTTTCCAGGAAATGGGCATGGGTGGATTCCATATGCATTCACGCACTGGCATGGGGACTCCATATCTTACGGAAGAGTTCTTCGACCGCGTGAAGGAATGCGTCGATGAAGCAAAGAAGCGCGGCATGCTGGCATGGCTCTACGACGAAGACCGCTGGCCTTCCGGCGCGGCAGGCGGCATCGTCACGAAGAATCCCGCCATGCGCGCACGCTATCTTAAAATCGAATTCAAACAGTTGGACATCGAACCTAATGCGGCGCTGGACAATTCCGGAACTTTTCTTGAGTCCTATCTCGTGAAACTGGACGAGAATGGCTGCCTTGGCGACTACAAGCGCTGTTCAAAGGACGCAGCGGTTCCCGCTGGCTACAAAAAGATCTGGTGCTATCTGTTCGTCGCCCAAAACAGCGAATGGTACAACGACCAGGCATACGTCGACACACTGAATCCAAAGGCGATACGCGAGTTCGTCAGAGTCACTCACGATGCATACCATGCGCATGTCGGAGAAGAATTCGGCAAGACGGTTCCCGCAATCTTCACAGACGAGCCGCAGTTCGAGGCAAAGAGGCCACTGCATTTTGCCGCTCAGGAGAATAGGATCATCCTCCCATACACCAACGACTTTCCGGAGACATACCGCAAAGCCTATTCATGCGATTTCTTCGACACCCTGCCAGAACTGATCTGGGAGCTGCCCAACGGCCAGTACTCTCTGGCGCGCTACCGCTACCACGACCATGTCTGCGAACGCTTCACTTCGGCATTCTCCGACACAGTCGGCGCATGGTGCAGTGCGCACGGCATCCGCAGCACCGGCCACATGATGCAGGAACCCACGCTCTACTCTCAGACAGGATGGCTCGGCGAAGCCATGCGTTCCTATCGCGGCTTCCTGCTGCCAGGCATTGACACGCTCTGCGACTGCAAGGAACTCTCCACCGCAAAGCAGGCTCAAAGCGCATCGCGCCAATTCGGACGCGGCGGCGTCCTCTCCGAATTGGACGGCGTGACGGACTGGGATTTCGATTTCGCTGGCCACAAGTGCCACGGCGACTGGCAGGCGGCGCTCGGCGTGACCGTGCGCGTGCCGCACCTCTCGTGGGTTTCAATGGCAGGCGAAGCCAAACGCGACTACCCTGGCTCGATCAGCTACCAGGCGCCTTGGTACAAAAAATACAACGTCATCACCGACCACTTCGCGAGAGTCGCGACGGCCATGACCAGAGGAAAGGCGCGCTGCCAGGTGGCAGTCGTCCATCCGATCGAATCATACTGGCTGCTTTGGGGACCAAGCGACCAGACCGCCACCGCCCGTGAACAGGCAGAGGAAAATTTCGCGAATCTCTTCAACTGGCTCCTGCACGGACTCATCGACTTCGACTTGCTTTCGGAATCGCTTCTCCCAATCCAGAATGTCCATGTTGAAAACGGCATGCTCTGCGTCGGCGAAATGAAATACAAGACCATTGTCGTTCCGCCGACAATCACACTGCGCTCCTCCACGCTGGATATCATCGACAAATTCCGTGCAGAAGGCGGCGACGTCATCTTCGCAGGCGATGTCGCGACGCTGTGCGATGCGGAACCATCGTCCCGTCCTGCCGAAACGGCCGCCAAATGCCGCAGAACCCCCTACGCGCGCGCAGCGCTGCTTCAGGCTCTGGAAGAAAGCCGCGATCTGAAGATCATCCATTCCATTCTGGGCGGCAACATCGGCGGACTGCTCTATCAGATGCGCGAACTGCCGAACGGCCAGCGCCTGCTCTTCGTCGTCCGCACCGAGCACATCGGCATGCAGGATCCGAGCCGCGTCATGATCAAAGGCAACTGGAGCATTGAAAATCTAGACACCTCCAACGGCGACATCACGCCTGCCGACGCAACGTTCGCAGGCAACTGGACGACATTTGAGACAATCCTTTATCCGCACGGACATCTCCTGC